>DASXQK010000050.1:0-4093 GCA_036493015.1 Dongiaceae bacterium
TTCGGCAGTGCCGGCAATCTCAGCGTCAAGCTGGACGATGGCTGGCTGATGACGCCGACCAATGTTTCGCTCGGCCGGCTCGATCCCGCCACGCTTTCCCGCCTCGATACCAAAGGCCGCGCGATTGCCGGCGATCAACCGACCAAGGAAGCCGCGCTCCACATTGCCATGTATGGGGCCCGCCAATCCTGCGGCGCGATCGTGCATCTGCATTCGACCCATTCGGTCGCCGTCTCCTGCCTCGCCGACATCGACCCCGACGATGCGCTGCCCCCGATCACCGCCTATTTCGTCATGCGGGTCGGCAAGCTGAAATTGCTCCCCTATTTTCCACCCGGCGATCCGGCCCTGGCGGCTGCGATCGGCGCCGTGGCGGCAAAACACAGCGCCGTGCTGCTGGCCAATCACGGCCCCGTCGTTGCCGGCACATCGCTCGAGGCCGCGATGAACGCGGCGGAAGAGCTGGAGGAGACAGCGCGGCTCTATCTGTTGCTCCATGGGCGGCCGACGCGCTTTTTGACCACCGAGCAAGCCCAGGCGCTGGCGCTCAAATATCCCATTCCCTGATCCCTCGGAATCCCCAGCCATGCCACGCCTTGCCGCCAATCTCTCCCTGATGTTCAACGAGATCGATTTCCTCGATCGATTTGCCGCGGCGCGCAAGCAGGGCTTTAGCGCGGTCGAGTTCTTGTTTCCCTATGCCTTTCCCAAGGCGGAGCTGGCCACGCGGTTGAAGGGTGAAGGCCTGCAGCAGGTGTTGTTCAATGCGCCGCCCGGCGATTTCGATGCGGGCGAGCGCGGCTTTGCCGGCGTGCCGGGCCGCGAAGACGAGTTCCGCCGGTCGATGGATACAGCGCTTGACTATGCCCGGGCCCTCAACTGCCCGCGCATCCATGTCATGGCGGGAAATGTCCCCGAGGGCGCGTCGGCCGATGCCCATTGCGCGACTTTCATCCGCAATCTTCAGGCCGCTTCGCCCCTCGCCCGGCAGGCCGGCGTACAGCTGATGGTGGAGGCGCTGAATCCGACCGACTTTGCCGGATATCTGGTGGGCAGTCTTGAAACGGCCCTGGGCATTATTGCAGCCGTCGGCAGCGACAATGTCTTCCTGCAATACGACCTCTATCACTGCCAGATGATGCGCGGTCAGCTTGCCGCCACCATGCGTTCGACATTCGGCCTGATCCGCCATATGCAAATCGCCGGCGTGCCGGGCCGCAACGAGCCCGATGATACGCAGGAGATCAATTATCCGGCCCTCTTCTCGCTGATGGACGAACTCGGCTATCAGGGCTGGGTGGGTTGCGAGTACCGTCCGCGCGCCAATACGGTGGCGGGCCTCGCCTGGGCGGCCCCGTGGAACATCGGCCCCAAAGCAGCGCGCTGAGCGCGGGAATGGAGCAAGATACATGAAGGTCTTGATCACAGGCGGCGCCGGTTTCATCGGCATCATGCTGGCACGCAAACTGCTGAGCCTGCCCGACCTCGCGGGCCCGGACGGCAAACGCCACAAGATCGACGAGCTGGTGCTGTTCGACGTGGCGGTACCGGACAAACGTCCAGCGGGACTTGACCAGCGTACCCGCTTCGTCAGCGGCGAAATATCGGATCAGCCGACCGTGGCAAAGCTGATCGACCGCCCGGATATGGGGATCTTCCATCTGGCCTCGGTGGTCAGTGGCGGGGGCGAGCTGGATTTCGACCTC
Source organism: Dongiaceae bacterium (assembly GCA_036493015.1). Lineage (GTDB taxonomy): Bacteria > Pseudomonadota > Alphaproteobacteria > Dongiales > Dongiaceae > DASXQK01. The sequence goes on from DASXQK010000050.1 coordinate 1,707, forward strand.
GCCATGCGGGTCAATCTGCATGGCCATTTGCACCTGCTGGAGGCCGCCCGCGCGTTGCGCTCCAAGCCTCGCGTGGTCTTCGCCAGTTCGGTTGCCGTCTTCGGCGGCGCCGCCATGCCCAAAACGGTGGGCGACAAGGTCAAGCAATCGCCGCAGACGACCTATGGCATGACCAAGGCTGTCGGCGAATTGCTGATCAACGACTATACGCGCAAGGGATTTATCGATGGCCGGGCGGCGCGCTTGCCGACCGTCATCATCCGGCCCGGCAAGCCCAACAAGGCGGCGTCGAGCTTTGCCAGCGGCGTCTTCCGCGAGCCGCTGAACGGGATTGAATGCGTGCTGCCCGTCGGCCTCGACACGATCATGCCGGTTTCGGGTTATCGCACCATCGTCGAGGGCTTTTTGCGGCTCTACGAAGCGGACGGCAAGGCCCTTGGCGATGACCGGACGATCAGCTTTCCGGCGATGAATGCCAGTGTGGGGGAGATGATCGAGGCACTGAAGCGCACCGCGACCAACCGCAAGCTGGGGCCGATCCGGGTCGCGCCCGACCCGGTGATCGAGAAGATCGTGGCGACTTGGCCGATCGATACCAGTTTCGATCGTGCGCTAGCCCTGGGCCTGCCCCTGGACCGCGCCCTCGACCCAATCATCCAGGGTTACATCGCCGATTTCCTCGACGGCTGATGGGCGGCGGTGCGCTCGCCATCCGGCTCGAAGTTCCGGCCCGCCTCGAAATTTCGAAACGTCAGCGAATAGCGCAGGGTCTTGAGTACCGGCACGCTGTGCTCCCATTCCCGCCGTGCAGCACCCCTCAGCATATAGGCCGAACACGGGGCGATGGCGCGCGAGAACCGCTGCCAGCCCTCACCATCGCGCCGGCGTAGCCGCAATGTACAGGGCGAGAGGAACGAGAGCGCGATGACGTCGCGAAACATGGGCTTGTCGCGATGCCAGCCGATGCCGGCACCGGGTGCATATTCCGTCACCAGAATTTGCCGCAACTCCTCCGGCGGAACGCCGGCGAAACCGGCCGCCTTTTCACGCAAGGGCAGCAGGAATGCGGGTATCGGGTCGCTCGGCCGCAAGGCGCGGCCGGCATAATCATAGCGCCAGCCGAATGACACGATGCGCCGGTTGCCGGTGTATTGGTGAAACTGAAACGGTTCGAAGGGCAGCCGCTGGAACTCGGCCACCGCCGCCGCTTCCTCCGCGGCGCCGATGATCGCCTCGCCATAGGCGAAGCCCGGCGGCATCGGCAGGGATGGGACGAACAGGTCGGGCTGGTCCGGCATGATGCTGGATAGATGCGCAAGGGCATCCCTCAGTTCAATATCGAAATGCCGGATCGTTACTCTGCACAGACTGAAATGATTTATCGCAAACGTCCCTTGCCGGCGTGCTCGCGGTCGTCGCCTGGAACATGGCGGAAAAGCATGCCGCGGCGGGGGTGGCCGCAGTGCTGGAGCGCATCGGCGAGCATCCCCGAGCCTATATCCTCGATTTCTCTGCAGTGCCGACGATCGATTCTATTGCGGCTGCGACGATCGCGGGCTTTGCCCATAAGGTTCATCGCCGGGGCGCGGCCATTTGCCTTGCCGGCGCCAGGCCCGATGTTCGCCGTCTGCTCGTCGCCACGGCCTGGGTTCCGCTGGAGCCCGCTTCAAGGCAAGCGTGGCAAGTGCCTTTGAATCCGCACGCCGGCGCCGGCCTGGCCGGACTGTCGCAACACCGGCCGTGCCGGTGGTTTGAAGGGGCTGGCTCGCCCCTCAGGATGCGCTAGGTTTCTCCCCGCAATTGCCGGCCAGAGCAGGGCCTGGGGAGAAACGATGGCGCTCGACAAGGATACCTTCGATCAGCTGCGCGACACGGTCGCCCGCTTCGTGCGCGAGCGGCTGATACCTCTCGAATTCAAGCTCGCCGAAGACAACGCCATCCCCGAGGAGATCAAGGCGGCAATGCGCGAGATGGGGATCTTCGGCCTGTCGATACCGGTGGAATATGGCGGACTCGGCCTGACCATGGAGGAAGAGGCGCGCCTCGCCTTCGAGCTGGGCCGAACCTCGCCGGCTTTCCGTTCCCTCGCCGCGACCAATATCGGCATCGGCTCGCAGGGGTTGGTCATCGACGGCACCGAGGAACAGCGGCGCAAATACCTGCCCCGTCTCGCCTCGGGGGAGCTCATCGGCTCGTTTGCGCTCACCGAACCCGAGGCCGGTTCGGACGCCGCCAGCCTGCGCACCAGCGCCAGGCGCCAGGGCGACCACTATCTGCTCAACGGCACCAAACGCTTCATTACCAACGCGCCCCATGCCGGCCTGTTTACGGTCTTTGCCCGCACCGAGGACCCCGCCAACCCCAAGGGCGCCATCACCGCCTTTCTG
>DASXQK010000051.1:0-13759 GCA_036493015.1 Dongiaceae bacterium
CGCGGCGGCCATTGCCCCGGCCAGGCTGGTATTGAATTCCGCCAGCGCCGCCGCCGGCGCTGGCCCGCCTTTCGAGACGGCGGTGAAAATGGCATGCAGCGCATCGCGAAGGGAAAGGGCGCGTTCGAGCACCTGTTGCCCCACACGCGCGGATGGGGGATCGGCCTCAAGCGCCTTTGCCGCCGCTTCGTCGATGGCGCCGGCATGACGTGCCCAGGCCAACAAATGCTCAAAGCGGAACAGATGCTCCAGCAGCCGCTCGGTTCCGCGTCCGCTGGTGGTGTTGACGAAGTTCAGACAAAGCACGCCGCCCAGTTGGGTCAGCCGCCCGGCACGGCTGGGGGGAAAATCTTTTTCAAGCAGGCGCACCATGGTCTTGAGATCGATCGCCTTACCAGTTAAAGTCACTTTGATGGTAACACCGATTTTTGCCCGTGGCCAGTCCATGGCCCTCTGGCTGGTCCTTATCGCCCTGATCTGCCTCGCCGGTGGGCCCGCTTGGGCCCAAAACGCCGGCGGGACGAATACCCCCCCAACTGGCGCTTCCCCAGCCGGCGATGCTGCCATAGGCAATCCGGACACCGAATCCGGTGCTGCCAGCGACAGCCCGGTGCAGCGATGCGAAGCCCTGCTTCCCGGTTTCGACGACAATCCCACCGACATCAAGCACGAGGTGCAGGAAGGCAGCGTCAACCAGCCGGTTGCCGTTCGCCTGACCTGGACGCGCAGCGATGCTTACGGCACGGACCGCACAGGCTGGATCATCTGCTTCTTCCTGCCGCGCACCGAGACCAATGGCCTCTGGCAGATCGATCTCGTCGACAGTCAGAAATTCGGCAAGCTGAAGCGCTATGACGTGCAGCAGCTGAACAAGCTGCTCTATCTGCGCCATCACAGTCATGTGGAAGAGAATCCGCATCCGAAGCCGACGGTCTGGACGCCCTATCTCTATTATTTGCAGCAAACCCTGAACGCGGTGACGCTGGGCTGCCTCTATGCGCTGCTCGCCGTGGGATTCACGCTGATCTACGGGATCACCCGCTTCATCAACCTCGCCTTCGGCGATCTCTATATGACGGCGGCATTCTCCACCTATGTCGCCTATATCCTCTCGGTCACCTCGGGCATCGGCTTCACCTTCCTGCCGATCCTGCTGATTGGCATCTTCATCATCGGCAGCTCGGCGGCCGCGGGATGGACGGTGAACCGCCTCGTCTTCAGCAGGTTGCAGAACGCCGCGACGACAATCCCGCTGGTGGCCTCGATCGCGGTGGCCATCGTCTTCCGCGAGGCGGTGCGCCTGATGCAAGGCCCGAAAACGCAATACATGCCCCAGAATCCCAACACCACCTGGCGGTTCTTCGAAGGGCTCGGCTACGACATCTATTTGCGCAAGTATCATGTGTTCATCGGGCTGGCGACCGGCGTCATTGCCTTTTTCCTGTGGTGGGCCAGCCGCAAGACGAATTTCGGCCGCAGCTATCGCGCCTGTTCCCAGGACCCGCGCATGTCCTCGCTGTTGGGTGTCGATGTCCGCGGAACGATCGCACGCAGCTTCATGCTGAGCGGCGCGCTGACTGGTGCCGCCGGCGTTTTCGAGGCGCTGGAATACAACGCCGTCGATTTCAACATGGGCTTCATCATCGGCCTCAAATCGCTGATTGCCGCCTTGCTGGGCGGGATCGGCTCGGTGCCGGGCGCCATGCTGGGCGGCTTCCTGCTGGCCCTGATCGAGACTTATACGGGCATGCTGATCGGCTTCGAATGGCACGATGTCGTCACCTTCGCGGTGCTGGCGGCCGTCCTTATCTTCAAGCCGGGCGGTCTGCTGGGGACGATCCACCTGATGCCGGCGGACGAACGGCCATGATCGGGACGAAGCCGGCAGCCCGGATTACAACCTGGCAACCTTTTGTCCGGCCAAGACTCTTGCGGGGCGAAACATCTGCCATTAGGGTCGCCCGTAACCAAGCGGCGGTCTCGAATCGCCGAAAAAAGACGAATGATACAGGTGAGGCGGCGAAGCTCGATCCGACAAGGTGCTGCCGCACCGGCATGGGGGATGTGCCGGTGAAGGGGATCTTGTGGTCAGCCTGCCTTGCGGCGGGCTGCTGAGCGGGGGAGCGATGGCACTTTTCATCCAGCAATTGATCAACGGGATTTCGCTCGGCGCGATCTATGCGCTGATCGCCATCGGCTACACGATGGTCTACGGCATCATCGGCATGATCAATTTCGCCCACGGCGACGTCTACATGATCGGCGCTTTCATGGCGCTGATCGGCTTCCTGGTGATGGGCGCCGTCGGTATCACCTGGATTCCCTTCGCCCTTGCCCTGGTGCTGGTCATCGCCGTGGTCTTCACCGCCGCCTATGGCTGGACGATCGAGCGCATCGCCTATCGGCCGTTGCGAAATTCCACCCGGCTGGCGCCGCTGATCTCCGCCATCGGGATGTCGATCTTCCTGGAAAACTACGTCCAACTGATCCAGGGGGCGCGCAACAAGCCGATGACCAACATGCTGACCGGCGGTTTTCCGCTCTGGCAGGATGGCGGCTTCACTGTCCAGGTGCGCTATCTGCAGATCATCATCGTGGTTATGACCACCGTCATCATGGCGGGGTTCACCCTGCTGATCTCGCGCACTTCGCTGGGCCGCGCGCAACGCGCAACCGAGCAGGACCGCAAGATGGCCTCGTTGCTCGGCGTCAATGTGGATCGCACGATCTCGCTGACCTTCGTGCTGGGCGCGGGCCTGGCCGCCGTCGCCGGCATGATGGTGTTGCTCTATTACGGCCAGATCGACTTCTACATCGGCTTCGTCGCCGGCATCAAAGCGTTCACCGCGGCGGTGCTCGGCGGCATCGGCTCGCTGCCGGGCGCCATGTTGGGGGGCCTGCTCATCGGCATGATCGAGGTCATGTGGTCGGGCTATTTCTCGGTCGACTACAAGGATGTGGCCGCCTTCGCCATCCTGGTTCTCGTGCTGATTTTCCGGCCCACGGGCCTGCTCGGCCGTCCCGACCTGGAGAAGGTCTAGATCATGCAGGCTGTACTCGCTGGCCCGGCACCGGAGATTCGCGAATTCGCCAAGCGGGCGGTGCTCGCCGGCATCGTCACCCTCATCCTCTCCTGCCTGCTGATCGGCATCGAGGCCGTCAGCACGACCACGGGCCTGGAAATCCATACCCGCTATCGCGCCGTCTTCTGCGCCTCGATCGGGGTCGCCATCGTCTATTTCTTCAGCCAGATGATGCATGCCGGCAAGCCGTTGCCGGCGATCATCGGTGGACTTCTTCTGCTGGCGGGTTTCGGCGTGCTCGAAGCTGCCTACCTCAATGGCTCGCCGCTCGGCGACCAGCTTCCTTTCGAAGCCCAGGTGGTGAACTGGGCGGCAGCCATCGTGCCGTTCTCCCTCGTGCTGCGCGGCCTCTATGTGCTGTGGACCCAGACCACCAAGGGTCCGGTCAGATCGGCCAGCCAGCGCGAAGCGGGCTTTGCCACGTTCTACTTGCGCTACAACAAGATGATTGGCCTGGTGCTGATCGTCTTGGCCGTGGCGCTGCCCTTCATGCCCTTTGCCAACCGCCGCCTCATCGACGTGGCGACGCTGGTGGTCACATACATCATGCTGGGCTGGGGCCTGAACATCGTAGTCGGCCTGGCTGGCCTGCTCGATCTCGGCTACGTCGCCTTCTACGCGGTCGGCGCCTACACCTATGCCATGCTGTCGACGGATGTGGGCCTAAGCTTCTGGTTCTCGCTGCCCATCGCCGGCGCCATGGCGGCAAGCTTTGGCATCCTGCTGGGCTTTCCGGTATTGCGGCTGCGCGGCGACTATCTCGCCATCGTGACCTTAGGCTTCGGCGAGATGATCCGCGTCATTCTGACCAATTGGTGGTGGTTCACCGGCGGCCCGAACGGTATCAACAATGTCGCACGCCCTTCCTTCTTCGGCCTGCCATTCGAGCGCGATGCGGCGCCTGGCGTCACGACCTTTGCCTCGTTCTTCCATCTCGACTATTCGCCGAACCAGCGCGTTTTCTTTCTCTATTTTCTGATCCTGGCCTTCGCGCTGGTGACCAATTTCTTCACACTGCGCATCCGCCGGTTGCCCATCGGCCGCGCCTGGGAGGCGCTGCGCGAGGACGAGACCGCCTGCCGTGCACTCGGCATCAATCCGCGCAATACCAAGCTGACCGCCTTTGCCATCGGCGCGATGTTCGCCGGCATGGCGGGTTCCTTCTTCGCCGCGCGGCAGGGCTTCGTCAGCCCGGAGAGTTTCGTCTTCCTTGAATCCGCGGTGATTTTGGCCATCGTCGTGCTGGGTGGTCTCGGGACCCAGATCGGCGTCGTGCTCGCGGCCGTGGTGCTGATCGGCATGCCGGAATTTTTCCGCGAGCTGCAGGACTACCGCATGATCGCGTTCGGCATCGGCATGGTGCTGATCATGATCTGGCGGCCGGGCGGCATTCTCTCGCACCGCGATCCGACGATCTTCCTGAACCGCGGGAAGGCCAAGTCGTGAACCAGGCATCGCTATTAAGCGTCGAGCATCTGACCATGCGCTTCGGTGGCCTGGTTGCCGTCGACGATGTTTCCTTCGTCGCCAATGATCGCGAGATCACCGGCGTCATCGGCCCCAACGGCGCCGGCAAGACGACGGTGTTCAACTGCCTGACGGGATTCTACAAACCCACCGTCGGGCGGCTGTCGCTGAACGGCGCCAGGGGCCACTTCCTGCTCGAGCAGATGGATGGCTATCGCATCTGCCAGAAGGCGGGCGTGGCCCGCACCTTCCAGAACATCCGCCTCTTCGCCGGCATGTCGGTGCTGGAGAATCTGATCGTCGCCCAGCACAACAAGCTGATGCATGCCTCGGGGATGACCTTCGCCGGATTGATCGGCCTGCCGGGCTATCGCCGCGCCGAGCGGGCGGCGGTGGAAAAGGCGCGCTTCTGGCTCGACCGCGTGGGCCTGACGGCAATGGCCGACTGGAATGCCGGCAATCTTGCCTATGGCGGGCAGCGGCGCCTCGAGATCGCGCGCGCCATGTGCACGGAGCCGGTGATCCTCTGCCTCGATGAGCCCGCCGCCGGCCTCAATGCGCGGGAGTCGGCAGAGCTCAACCAGCTTCTGCGCTCGATCCGCGACGAACAGCGCATCGGCATCCTGCTGATTGAGCATGACATGTCGGTGGTCATGCAGATTTCCGACCGCATCGTGGTGCTGGATTACGGCCGCAAGATCGCCGACGGCACGCCGGCCGAAATCCGCAGCGACCCTGCCGTCATCCGCGCCTATCTGGGCGAAGCGGAAGAAGACGATCCGATGCCGAGCAAGGGCGCGCGGGGATAGGCGATGGCAGGTTTGTTGGACATCGCCGGCGTTCACACCTTCTACGGCCATATCGAGGCCCTGCGCGGCGTGAACCTGACCGTCGCCAAGGGCGAGATCGTGACATTGATCGGCGCCAACGGCGCCGGCAAATCGACGTTGCTGATGACGATCTGCGGCACCCCGCAGGCGCGCAACGGCTCGATCACCTTCGACGGCGAGGACATCACCCGCAAGCCGACTTTCGAGATCATGCGCAAGGGCATTGCCCAATCGCCGGAGGGCCGGCGCATCTTTCCGCGCATGACGGTGCTCGAAAACCTGCAGATGGGCGCGGTCACGGGCGACCCAGCGAATTTCGACGCCGATCTGGAAAAGGTGTTGGCGCTGTTTCCGATCCTGCGGCAGCGCCAGGGCCAGCGCGGCGGAACGCTCTCGGGCGGCGAACAACAAATGCTGGCGATCGCGCGCGCTTTGATGAGCCGGCCGCGGCTGCTGTTGCTGGATGAGCCCTCGCTCGGTCTGGCGCCCCTGATCGTCAAACAGATTTTCGAAGTGATCCGCACCATCAATCAGCAGGAAGGCGTCACGGTTTTCCTGGTGGAGCAGAACGCCTTTCACGCGCTGCGGCTGGCCCATCGCGGCTATGTCATGGTGAACGGACAGATCACATTGTCGGGCGCCGGGCGCGAGCTGTTGGCCAATCCGGAAGTGCGTGCCGCCTATCTCGAAGGCGGGCACGGGTGAGGGCAGGACAATGAGCGTTTCCCTTGTCGTCTTGACCATCATCATGTTCGGCGGCGGCGGCTTCATGATGGGCCAGGCCCTGGCTGATACCTGGCGGCCCTGGTGGCAAATCCTGCCCTACAGCGCGCTGATGGCGCTGGGCAACAACTTCCTCGGCTTTGCCCTGTTCGACGGCGCCTTCTTCATCGACAGCCTGTTTTCCAAAGGCGCCAAGCCGCTGAGCGAGGCGATCCTGGAATACGTTATCGATTTCGCGGTCATTCTCGCCTTCGCCGGGCTGAGCTACCGTCTCACCCAAGTGCGCAAGATGCCGGCCCAATACCCCTGGCTTTACGAGCGGGTTGGGCCCTTCCATTGGCGCGAGAAAACTACCACAAGTTCAACGAATTAACGGGACGGCCTCGCCCGTTGAGCTAGCTATTGTATGGGGCCTGCTTGATGTTAGTATGTTGTTATCCAGATCGAAAGGCGCAACGCCGAGATCGAATCGGGAGTTGCCGCCGTCCGGCGGCGTGAAAACCATCTAGAAGCCACAGGGAGTTATTCGATGCGCAAATTTGCTCTACCGCTGATCGCTGCGGCGGCGTTCGCCACCGTGATCGGTGCGTCGGCTGCTAATGCCCAGAACCTGAACGTCGCAACCGCGGGCCCGATGACGGGTGAATACGCCGCGTTCGGCGATCAGATGCGGCATGGCGCCGAACAGGCCGTGAAGGACCTCAATGCCAAGGGCGGTGTTCTCGGCAAGACTATCGCCCTCTCCATCGGCGACGACGCCTGCGATCCGAAGCAGGCCGTTGCGGTGGCGAACGACTTCGTCTCCAAGGGCATCATCTTCGTTGCCGGCCACTTCTGCTCCGGTTCTTCGATCCCGGCTTCGGCGGTTTATCACGAGGAAGGCATCCTTCAGATGACCCCGGCGTCGACCAATCCGAAGTTCACGGAAGATCCGGCGGCGGCGGGCTGGGGCACGGTGTTCCGCACCTGCGGCCGTGACGATCAGCAAGGCTCGTTTGCAGGCCCGTGGATTGCCCAGCACTTCAAGGGCAAGAACATTGCCGTGATCGACGACAAGTCGACCTATGGCAAGGGCCTGGCCGATCTGACCCGCGCGGCGATGAACGCTGCCGGACTCAAGGAAGTCGTCAACGACGAAATCACCGCCGGCGACAAGGACTACTCGGCTCTCGTCTCCAAGCTGAAGGCTGCAAATATCGACGTCATCTATTTCGGCGGCTATCACCCCGAAGCAGCTCTGATCGTCAAGCAGTCGCGTGAACAGGGCCTGAATGCCCAGCTGCTCTCGGGTGACTCGCTCAACACCCAGGAGTTCGCCACGCTCGCCGGCGCTGCCGCCGATGGCGTGATGTTCACCAACGCCGCCGAAGCCCGCAACCTGCCGTCCGCCAAGGACGTGGTTGACGAGTTCCGCAAGGGCGGGTTCGAGCCGGAAGGCTATACGCTCAGCACCTACGCAGCGTTGCAGGTGTGGGCGCAGGCCGTTACCAAGGCTGGTTCGACGGACGCCAAGAAGGTTGCCGAAGCGCTGCGTTCCCAGACCTGGGACACGGTTATCGGCAAGCTCGGCTTTGACGCCAAGGGCGACCTGACCTCGTCGACCTACGTCTGGTACGTGTTCAAGGACGGCAAGTACAGCGAAGCTCCGGCTATGTAATTGGCCATCCTTGGGCTGAGCCGCCCAAGGTGAGGACCGGGCCCGGCAGTCTCTGCCGGGCCCGTTTTCTTTGTTCGGATGGCCGATGGGCGCTCAATCCCATAAATAGTTTAACTTCCATGGCTTGTGGCGGGTTGTTGCCACGTGGCGACATATGGTAGTTGTTCCGGGCACTGTCCCAGGGATGCACCGCCCAGATGCCCGAGACGACCGCACCCGAAGCGATCGCTATCGCCAGCGACCATGCCGGCTTCGATCTGAAGCAGTTCCTGATCGAGGAATTGCGCCGGCTGGGGTTTGCGCCACTCGATCTGGGAACCCACGACCGCGGCTCAGTGGATTATCCCGATTTCGCCGATGCGCTTGCCGCCGCCTTGGCCGACGGGCGCTCGGCGCGCGGTGTTCTGGTTTGCGGCAGCGGTATCGGCATTTCGATTGCCGCCAACCGCCATCGCCATATTCGCGCCGCCGTGTCCCATGACGAGACCAGTGCCAGGCTCTGCCGCCGGCACAACAACGCCAATGTCCTGGCGCTGGGCGCACGCCTGATCGGCCAGGATGTGGCCCGCGACTGTCTGGAAACCTTCCTTGCCACCGGCTTCGAGGGCGGGCGGCATGAGCGCCGCGTCGCCAAGATGTCCTGATCCGAAGAAAGAGACGCCATGACCAGCACCACCATGCCAGGCTTCTTCACCAAGACCCTGGCCGAACGCGATCCCGAGGTCTTCAAGGCCATCGGCGACGAACTGCATCGCCAGCAGGACCAAATCGAGCTGATCGCATCCGAAAACATCGTCTCGCGCGCCGTGCTGGAAGCGCAGGGTTCGGTGCTGACCAACAAATATGCCGAAGGCTATCCGGGCCGCCGCTATTACGGCGGCTGCGAATTCGTCGACATGGCAGAAGCACTCGCCATTGATCGGGCGAAGAAGCTGTTCGCCTGCAACTTCGCCAATGTGCAGCCCCATTCCGGGGCGCAAGCCAATCAGGCAGTGTTCTTTGCCCTGCTGCAACCGGGCGACACGTTCATGGGGTTGAACCTGGCCGCTGGCGGACACCTGACCCATGGTTCGCCGGTCAACCAGTCCGGCAAATGGTTCAAGGTCGTGCCCTACAGCGTGCGCCAGGATAATCAGCGCATCGACATGGACGAGGTCGAGAAGCTGGCGAAGGAGCACAAGCCAAAGCTGATCCTGGCCGGCGGTTCCGCCTATCCACGATTCTGGGATTTCGAGCGCTTCCGCAAAATCGCGGATTCTATCGGGGCCTATTTCATGGTCGACATGGCGCACTTTGCCGGCCTTGTGGCCGGGGGAGCGCATCCAAGTCCGCTGCCCCATGCCCATGTGGTCACCACCACGACCCACAAGACGCTGCGGGGCCCGCGCGGCGGCATGATCCTCTCGATGGACGAAGACATCGGCAAGAAGATCAACACGGCCGTCTTCCCGGGCCTGCAGGGCGGGCCGCTGATGCATGTTATCGCGGCCAAGGCCGTCTCCTTCGGCGAGGCGTTGCAGCCCGAGTTCAGGAAATACGCGGCATCCGTGGTCGAGAACGCCAAGGTCTTGGCCGAGACACTGGTCGCCGGCGGACTTGCCATCACCAGCGGCGGCACCGACAACCATTTGATGCTGGTCGACCTCCGGTCCAAGAAACTGACAGGCAAGGCCTCCGAACACAGCCTGGAAGAGGCCGGCATCACCTGCAACAAGAATGGTATTCCCTACGATCCCGAGAAGCCGGCCATCACCTCGGGCGTGCGATTGGGAACGCCGGCTGGAACCAGCCGCGGTTTCGGCACCGCCGAGTTCAAGCAGGTCGGACAGCTGATCGTTCGCGTCCTGGACGGATTGGCGAAAAGCAATTCCCAAGACAATGCGGCGGTGGAGCGCGGGGTGCGCCAGGAAGTGGAAGCGCTTTGCCGCAAATTTCCGATCTACGGATCGCTCAACTAAACGATATCTGGCCCTCGGGGGAGGCTGCCCATGCGCTGTCCGTTCTGCGGAAACGAAGATACCCAGGTCAAGGATTCGCGGCCGACCGACGACAACGCCGCGATCCGGCGGCGCCGGCAATGCCCAAACTGCGGCGCGAGGTTTACGACCTTCGAACGCGTCCAGTTGCGCGAGCTCACGGTGGTGAAGACCACCGGCCAGCGCGAACCCTTCGACCGCGACAAGCTGATGCGCTCCATGCAGATCGCGCTGCGCAAGCGGCCTGTCGATGCCGACCGGATCGAACGCGTGGTCAACGGCATGGTGCGCCGGCTGGAGAGTTCGGGCGAGAGCGACATCCCCACGACGGTGGTGGGCGAGATGGTGATGGATGCACTCTCGGGCCTCGACAAGGTGGCCTATGTGCGCTTTGCCTCGGTCTATCGCAATTTCCGCGAGGCCAAGGATTTCGAAGAATTTGTGGGCAAGCTCGGTGGTGAACGCGACAGCGATTGACGCCCGGGGGACTGACGCCCAAGGGACTGACGTCGAGACCGACCTCGTCCATATGCGGGCGGCCGTCGCGCTGGCCCGCCGCGGCCTTGGGCGGACCTGGCCAAACCCGACGGTCGGCTGCGTCCTGGTGAACGAAGGCAAGGTCGTGGGCCGTGGCTGGACCCAGGCCGGCGGCCGGCCCCATGCCGAGACCGAGGCTTTGCAGCGCGCAGGCGCTGCCGCGGCCGGCTCGACCGCCTATGTCAGCCTGGAGCCCTGCAGTCATCATGGCCAGACGCCGCCTTGCGCTGAAGCGCTGGTCGCCGCCGGTATAAAGCGCGCCGTGGTTGCCATGGAGGATCCCGATCCACGGGTCTCGGGCCGGGGTCTCGATCTGTTGCGCGATGCGGGTATTGAGGTGTCGCTTGGCGTGGGCGCGGCAGAGGCGCTGGAGATCAATGCCGGATTCCTGCTGCGGCTGGAAAAGAACCGGCCGCTGATAACCCTCAAGCTTGCCATGACGCTGGATGGCCGGATCGCCACCCATAACGGAGAAAGCCGCTGGATCACCGGAGAGCCGGCACGCCAGCGCAGCCATCTTCTGCGCGCCCAGCATGACGGCGTAATGGTGGGCAGCGGCACGGTCCTGGCCGACGACCCGCTGCTGAATGTGCGCTTGCCCGGCCTGGAGCGGGATTCGCCGCTGCGCATCGTTCTCGACGGACGCATGCGGTTGCCGCTGACATCGGCTTTGGTGGTCAGTGCGCGCGACACGCCCACCTGGCTCGTGACCCTGCCAGGCGGCGACAAGCGCCGGCGCCAGACCTATGTCGATTGCGGCCTCGAGGTCATCGAGGCGGCACCTGGTGCCGATGGTGCGCTCGATCTGGTCCAGGTCATGGCGCGCCTGGCCAAGCATGGGCTGACGCGCCTGCTGGTCGAGGGTGGGGCGAAGCTGGCCGCAGCGTTGCTGCGTGACAATCTCGTCGATCGCCTCGCCATCTTCCGCGCGCCCAATCTGATCGGCGGCGACGGCCTGCCTGCCGCCACCGGCTTCGGACTGCAGCGCCTGGCCGATATGCCGGGCTTCGTGGCGCTGGAGAGCATGGAGCTGGGGCAGGACCGGCTGGAAACTTATCGCCGGGCACCCTAGGTAGAGCGGATGTTCACCGGAATCATCACCGATCTCGGCAGGCTGCGCAGCATGACGCCCGGCGGCAGCGCGCATCTAGTCATCGAGACGCGCTATGACACCGGGGCAATCGCCGACGGTGCTTCCATCGCCTGCAGCGGCGTCTGTCTTTCCGTGGTGGAAAGGGGCAAGGGCTGGTTCGCCGTCGACGCCTCTGCCGAGACCCTCGCCTGCACCACGATCGGCAGTTGGCGGGCCGGGCAGGGGATCAATCTGGAGCGTCCGCTGAAGCTGGGCGACGAGCTGGGCGGCCACCTGGTCTCCGGCCATGTCGATGGGGTCGGTGAATTGGTGGAGCGCAGGCCCGATGGCGACAGCCTGCGCTTGAGCTTCCGCGCGCCGGCAGCACTGGCGCGCTTCATCGCGCCCAAGGGTTCCGTTGCGCTCGACGGCGTCTCGCTGACCGTGAACGAGGTCAAGGGCGCTATCTTCGGCGTCAACATCATCCCGGTCACCCAGCGCGAGACGGGGCTGGGGACGCTGATAACCCCCGGCCAGCGGGTCAATGTGGAAATCGACATGCTGGCGCGCTACCTTGCGCGACTCATGGACAAGGATCCGGGATGAACAAGCAGAACGCCGAGCCCTGGCGCGCCACCTTCTCCGAACTGGTCTCGCCCAGCGAGGCCATCATCGAAGAGGCGCGCAATGGGCGCATGTTCATCCTGGTGGATGACGAAGCGCGCGAGGATGAGGGCGATCTCGTCATCCCGGCCCAGATGGCCACGCCCGAAGCGATCAATTTCATGGCCAAGCACGGCCGGGGCCTGATCTGCCTGGCGCTGACGGCCGAGCGGGTGCAGGAGCTGGGCCTGCCGCTGATGTCCGCCAGTAACGAGACGCGCCATCGCACCGCCTTCACCGTATCCATCGAGGCGCGCGAGGGTGTGACCACCGGCATCTCGGCCCCCGACCGCGCCCGCACCATTGCCACCGCCATCGACCCCACCAAAGACCACCGTGACATCGTGACGCCGGGTCACATCTTCCCGCTGGTGGCGCGCAATGGCGGCGTGCTGGTGCGTACCGGCCATACCGAGGCCGCCGTCGATATCGCGCGCCTCGCCGGGCTCAACCCCGCCGGCGTGATCTGCGAGATCATGAACGACGACGGCACGATGGCGCGGCGCGACGATCTGATCGCCTTTGCCCAGCGCCACGGATTGAAGATCGGGACCATCGCCGATCTGATCGCCTATCGCCGCCGCCACGACCGCATCGTCGAGCGCGCGCTTGAATGCGATTTCGAGAGCCGTTGGGGCGGGACGTTCCGCATGCATGTCTATGTCAACCGGGTCGCCCACGCCGAACATATCGCCCTCGTCAAAGGCGACGTGAGGACCAGCGAACCGGTACTGGTGCGCATGCATGCCCTCAATGTGCTGGACGATGTACTGGCCGACCGCAACAGCGGGCGAGGCGGCGAACTGCATGCTGCCATGGATGCCATCGGTGCTGCCGATCGGGGCGTGGTCGTGTTGATCCGCGAGCCCTTGCCCACCAGCCTCTCCGATCGGGTGCGGGCACGCCTGGCCGGGAGCGCCGCAACCAGCGACCAGCTGCGCGACTATGGCGTGGGGGCGCAGATCCTGCTCGATCTTGGCGTGCGCAACATGATCCTGCTCTCCAACACCAAGCGCACCATCGTCGGCCTCGAAGGCTACGGTCTCACCGTCGCAGGCCAGCGCCCGATCGCTCATGAGGGGGATGCGTGAGCGGCAAGCCCCATGTGCTGATCGTCGAGGCCCGCTTCTATGCCGAGATTGCCGATGAACTGCTGAAGGGCGCGGTCCAGGTGCTGGACGAGGCGGGGGCCACGCATGAGAAGGTTTCCGTGCCCGGCGCCTTCGAGATACCGTCGGCTATCGCCATGACCATCGAGGCGCAGCGCGTCTCGCCACCCCATCGCAGTTTCGATGGCTATGTGGCGTTGGGCTGCGTGATCCGGGGCGAGACGACGCATTACGATTATGTGGCCGGCGAAAGCGCGCGGGCGTTGATGGATCTGACGACCCAGCATCGCATCGCGCTCGGCTATGGCATTCTGACCGTCGAAAATGGCGCCCAGGCCTGGGCCCGCGCCCGGGTCAACGAAAAGAACAAGGGCGGTGACGTGGCGCGCGCCTGTCTTGCCATGATCGCCATGCGCCAGCGCCTCGGCCTGCGAACCCGCTGATGGCCAAGCGCAGCAGCAGCGGAATGCCCCGCAGCACGGCGCGCCTGGCGGCGGTTCAAGCGCTCTATCAGCTCGAAATCTCCGGCGGCGCTGTCGAACAGGTGATCACCGAGTTTGCGGCCCACCGGCTGGGCGAATCCGTCGACGATGTCGCTCTCGTCAAGCCCGACCGCGTGCTGTTCGCCGAGCTCGTGCGCGG
>DASXQK010000052.1:0-18329 GCA_036493015.1 Dongiaceae bacterium
GCTCGAGCGCCTCGCGGTTGGGATCGACGAAGGCGCGGGGGAAAAGAGCCGACAGCAGGGGTGCGCCGGCCGCCGGCGCCCCGGCAAAAAGCTCGTCCACGAAGGCATCTTCGGAGCGGCGCAGGCTCAGCGGATCCAGCCTGGCGGCGGCAAGGAACTCGGCCGGGTAATCGAGGCCGCTGTGAGGCGAGGAAAAGACGAGGGGAATCGTCTGGCGTGCCGGGCGGCGCAGTGCAAACGGCGGCCGGTCGTTGGCCGGCGGCGATACGGGCGAACTCATGGCAAATACGATAATCGCTCGCTGCGCGCCGCGCCATGGGCGAACGCTGTGGCAATGCTGCGCAAGGGCGCGCCGCCTGAGGCTTGCATTGCCGGAAACGCGATGCTATTTGGCGCCCGACCCACGCGAAAATCGGGCGCTTAGCTCAGCGGGAGAGCACTTCCTTGACATGGAAGGGGTCGCAAGTTCAATCCTTGCAGCGCCCACCATTCGCCGCGCGACAAACTCATTGTCCGCATTTCGAGCGGGAGAATGAGCGCCCATAGCAGAGGGCCCTGGTGGGAAACCGCCCTAAAGACATTTGGGTACTTGTTCATCGCCCTCCTTGTTACGGATGCGCTCGATATCTTTATCGTGGGGCTTCAGTTTCCTGTCTTTTCGACGAAGTGGTGGGCCCTGTTTGTATTTTCACTCATGGTCCTGTGGCTGATTAGAGAGGGCGCAAGGCGTTCAGGCGATCAGAAATAGCCACGCCGCTGCTGGAGCCTCAATGATTCCTGATCTAGACATATACCGAGGGGGCAAAGTTGCTGCTCGATCGGTAGGGGAAAAACGCTCCCGAACGAGCACAGCGGCGCGCGACTGAATTATGCGGGTGATGTGGATGGCGCGGCAATCTGGGTTCAAGTCTTGCGGGCGATAGAGGATCTAATCCGTGCGGCCGGCGCGATAATGAGCCTCTGAACTAGGGATTCCGGAACGGTATCGGTGCTATTTGCCGTCGTCCCGGCGCAGCGGAATCTGGAGCCGCTTAATTAAACAGCGGCAGGATGCATCGCGCTGACGAACTGCTCGATGAGGATGACTGTCGACGTCGCTTGCATCACTCCAACAATACGCGCAGGCTTTACGCTGGCCGCAATTGCCGGACAAGGATAGAGCCATGCCACTGGAGCTAGAACCCGTCCGTGTGGTGTATGACGATGAACGCGACATCGTGACGTTCATGGGGATGGACGGCGCCAGGATGGTGCGCTGTTCGGTAACGCGTGATGCACTGCGGGCACTCTCCCGGCGAAGAGCTGAATCGGCCAAGGAGATGCTCGAGGCCTATCGTACGCATGCGTCAAGCATCCACCGGATTGCAGTGCGTAAATATGAACAGCGCCAGCTTGATCACGACGGTTCGGTTTTCGTGCTGCAGCGGGATGTCGTTCTGAAGGATTAAGATTGGGCCGGCTGTCTCGCCAGCGCAAGCACGTTACCGTGGCCGAGTGCGCAGCGCCTTGAGCGACAGATAGCCTTCCAAACACGGACGAAATTCCAAGACCGAGTAAGTCGGTTTTCGCGAGATCGCACATGACATTTCGCATCGTGCGCCTCCTCACTTTCAATATCCTGCCGATGGGCGCTTATGACCGGTAAACGTGAATTACCCAAAGCAGCTGGCGCGCGCGCAAGTTCAATCCTTGCAGCGCCCACCATTTCGCCTAATTCAGCGCAGAAAAAGTAGTACCGGCACCGCGTCGGCCTCGACCCAGACGATGCAGTTCTGGCCGTAGTTGCGGCCCAGCGCCTCGACCGCTTCCTTCGTGGCGTCGAGAACGAGCAGGCTGACCTCGCCTTTCCACTCGCCCTTGGGATCGGCACCCAGCGCCGGCAGATGGGCAAGGCCGGCCGCTTCAAGATCGGCGATCAGGCTGGCCTGTGCTGCGGCGTTCTCCGCATCGGTCTTTTTTTCGCTGCGCGGATTCCAGGCGGTGATGACTGTCGCCGTCCTGGCGCCGGTGCGCCGGTATAGGTCTTCGAGTTCGTGGCTGCGCCGGCCGATCTTCATGGTGAAAGCAACCGGCTCGAGCACGCGGTAGTCGGTTGCTTTATAGGCACTGATCAGGCTTGCCGGTATCGCCGAGCCCGTCATGACGAAACCAGCCCGCATGCTGTTCCCAGACGATTACTCCCAGAGGCCGATCACATTGCCTTCGCTGTCGATGACGCGAGCATAATGGGCATTGCTGCCCATGGCGATCTTCGCCTGCACGACGCTGCCGCCCGCCTGTTCCACTGCGGCAACCGTCTCGTCGATGGAGGCAACAGCGATGACGATGACCGGCTGGCGCGACAGGTCCTGGCGCAGGGTCATGCTGCCGTTTATCGCGCCGGCCCGCTTCGGTCGGCCATGTTCGGATTCCGTCGTTTCCAGCATCACCGTGCCCAGCTCGGGAAGTTCCGTGGTCTTCCAGCCGAACACCTCGGCGTAGAATTTTTGCGCGCGCACAAGATTGTCCGTCGGCACTTCAAAGTGAACGACACCGTTCATCGCAATTCTCCCCAAGGCCCCCACGGGCCGATAACGCCGCAATGACATCCCCAGCGGGAACGAGTCTCCGCTGCGCGAAGCGTTGCATGGTGCCCAGGGTGCGGCAACCGGAGTTCCGTTAACGCACTGATTCAGCGCGTTAATTTGTCTTTTTATATGATCAAGCGAAAGAGGCGGTCAGCGGCGGGATTTGCGCCAAAGCGAGACGGCATTGGCATGGCCCTCGAACCCCTCGTAGCGCGCCAGGGTCTCGGCCATGGGTGCGAGCGTGGAATATCCCGCTTCGGTCACATAGCCCACACCGGTGCGCTTCATGAAGTCATGGACCGAGAGCGGCGAGGCGGTCCGCGCGGCGCCGGAGGTGGGCAGCACCGCATTCGGGCCGAGCACGAAATTCCCCAGGGTAAAGGGCGTGTGGCTGCCCAGCAGGATCTCACCGGCGTTGCGGATGTGCTCCATATGGGCGAAGGGCTCGCGGCCGAGGATCAGCAGATGCTCGGGCGCGTAGTCGTTGACGAAGGCGTAGGCGGCCTCCATCTCGGGCGCGAGAAGCACCCCGCCGCGCGGGCCGCCGAGCACGGCCACGGAATAGCCGCGGCGCTGCTCGCCCATCTGACCCCAATGGAGAGGCAATGCCGCGATCGCCGCTTCGGCGACCTTGCGGCTGGGTGTCACCAGATAGGCGGACGAGTCCGCGCCATGCTCGGATTCGATGATGAGGTCGAGCGCCGCCTGCCAGCCATCGGCATGATCATCGGCCAGCACGATGGATTCGCTGGGGCCCGCAGGAATACCGGGATCGATGGCGTCTGCCAGCAGACGCTTGGCCGCGACGTGATAGGGGCTGCCGGGCCCCACGATCTTCAGCGATTTCGGCACCGTTGCCGTACCGAACGCAGCCGCGGCGACAGCCGCCGCCCCGCCGCATTTATAGATGCCGGAGACGCCGGCCAGACGCGCCACGGCCAGGGTGGCGGCGTCGACATGCGCGTCAGGGCCGCAGGGTGTCAGGATGGATATCTGCGGCACACCGGCAACGGCGGCGGGAACGGCCGTCATCATTGCCACGCTGGGAAAAGCGCCTTTGCCGCGTGGGACATAACAGGCGACGGAATCGATCGACGTGGCGCGCTCGCCGGTAAAGACGCCGGGGCGCAATTCCTTCATCCAGAGTTTTTGCGGCAGCTGGGCTTCGTGGAAGCGGCGGATGCTGTCGATGGCGAATTCGATCGCCGCCATGACCTTGCGATCGAGGCTGTCGACGGCTCGGTCGATATCGGTCTTCGTCGCCGCGATGCGATCGGCGGTCAGCGGCGCGTGATCGAATTCGCGCGCGAAACGGGCCAGTGCCTCGTCGCCTTCCCGGCGGACGGCGTCCACCACCGGCCGCGCCTTTTCGATATAGGGGCCGAGATCGGACTCGGTGCGCTGAAGAAGTTGCGCACGCTCGCTCACCGAGAGCTTTGCAAGTTCGATGAAGCGGATCTTGCTCACGGCTTTGCCCTGGGACGCAGGAGAAAGAACCAGGCCATGGCGGCGAGCTGGAATGCCAGCAGGATGCCGAAGGCAGCGCGATAGCCCGCCGGGTCGTAACCGCCGGGCGGCGTCAGCGGCCAGAGATCGAGCATCCAGCCGATCCAGGCCTGGCCGAGGAAGGCGGTGGCGAACATCAGGAAATTGAGCCCGGTGTTGGAGCGTCCGGCAAGCTCCTTGCCCAGTGCACGCGAGACATGGGCATAGGCCAGCACGCCGATCTGGCCGGTCAGGCTGTAGAGCAGCCAGAAGAGCAGGAAGGGGCCGCCATGGCCCAGGGCGATGAAGATCATGCAGATGAGGTTCAGCGCCATGCCCGCGATCATGGTCGAAAGAAAGCCGATCCCGCGCCGGGCCAGCAGATCGGCAACGATACCGGTCAGCAGGATGCCGAGGCTGAAGGCAATGGCGATCCAGAACAGGCCATGGGCGACCCCGTCGCGGTTGAGGCCGCCGACATCGCGCAGCCATGGGCCGGCCCATAGCGTCTGCACCGCCACATTGCCGCCGGTGGCAAACATGACCAGCGGGCCAACCTGCCAGAACTGACGGCTGGTGCAGGCTTTGGCCAGGCCGCGAAGCTGCTGGCCGACGGTGGTGGTGGGACGCTCGTCATGGCGTTCGGGCACCAGGAAAAAGATGAGGGCCGCGACCGCGACGATGATTATCGCCATGCCGGCAAAGACCAGGCGCCAGCCAAAGGTCTCGGCCGCCCAATTGGCAGGGACGGTGGCGGCAACGGTACCGAGGCCGCCGAAGGCCATGATGCAGCCATTGCCGAGCGCGATGCGCTCGGCCGGCAGCCACAGCGTCACGGCCTTGAACGACGCCATGAGGCCGCCGGCAAAGCCCAGGCCGATGAATGCGCTTGCCAGCACCAGGTTCAGATGTACGACGGCCTGGGAAAACAGCATGGAGCCGATGGCCGAGATGCAGAGCAATGCCGCCTGGACGCGCCGCGGGCCGAAGCGGTCGAGCAGCAGGCCCAAGGGGAGCTGGAACAAGGCGAAGGCGCAGAGATAGGCCGCCGGCACCAGGCCGAGCTGGGCAGCAGACAAATGGAAGTCGCGCACCAGATCGGGGCCGACGACGGCATTTACCGAGCGAAAGAGATAGGACAGGAAATAGCCGAGCGCGAACGGCGCCATGACCACGAACAGCAGCCGGGCCATGCCGGGCGCCTGTGGAGTCTGGCCGCGAGCGCTGAGCGCTGTCATGGGCGAGGGGCTTTCCGGGCTCAGGGATTGGGGTCGGTCGGCGCGCGGCGCAGCCCGAGCCGGCGTTCGCGCAGCGAGATGTATATGCCGCTCGCCGCCAGCACGGCAATGCCGACCCAGGTGCGGTTATCGGGAAAGTCGCCGAACATGACGAAGCCGACAATGACGGCCATGACGATCTCGTAATAGGCGAAGGCGGCCAGCAGCGAGGCCTCGGCGCGTTCATAGGCCAGGATGACGAGATAATGTCCGGCCGCGGCGATCAGGCCGATCACCATCATGATGGCTAGCTGAAACAGCGAGGGCGTCACCCAATAGAGGGGCGCGCTCACCGACATGACGACCGCGCCGACCAAGGCGGTGAAACCGGCGGTCACCAGCGGCGGCGCCGTGCCGGCGAGCTTTCGGGTGGCAATGGCATAAAAGCCGTAGCAGAGGCCCGAACCGATGCTGAACAGCGCCGGCCAGCGGAAAGCGCCAAAACCCGGATGGAGGATGATAAGCGCGCCGATGAAGCCGACGAGCACCGCACCCAGACGCCGCGGCCCGACCTTTTCCTTCAGCAGCAGCGCCGACAGCAATGTCGCGACCAGCGGCGAGATGAAGAACAACGCCAGCGCATCGGCGACCGGCATGTAGGAGAGGGCGAAAAAGAAGAGGGTGGTGCCGACGAGCAGGATCGCACTGCGGCCGAGCTGCATGGCCATGCGCGCCGGGGTGAAGGCACGCCAGGAATAGCGGGCCAGCAGGATGGGCAGCAGGACGATCCAGTGAAAGAAGTACCGCGCCCAGGTGATTTCGTAGACCGACAGGGATTCGCTCAGCAGCTTGGCGCAGCCATCCATGACCGGCAGCAGGCTGAGCGCCCCCAGCATCAGCAGGATGGCGGTAATAGGCGAGGGGCGGGACGTGGCCGGACTAAGGGGCATGGGCGAGAGGCGGTTGCGGGCGCCGGAGATTAGCGGGCCGCCCGTGGCTCTGCGATTGATTTCGAGCGATTGATTTCTGGCGATTTAACCCTTAATCAGCGCAACTCATGTCTGCCCAGCCCCTATCAGCCCAGAAAATCCCGTCTCGCCCGGCGCCGCTTTCGCAAGCCGAGCGCCGGCGGACCTTTGCCATTATCGCCCACCCCGATGCCGGCAAGACCACGCTGACGGAAAAGCTGCTGCTGCAGGGCGGCGCCATCCAGGAGGCAGGGGCGGTGCGCGCGCGCGGCGAGCGGCGGCGCACCCGCTCCGACTGGATGAAGATCGAGCAGCAGCGCGGTATTTCGGTCTCGGCCTCGGTCATGACCTTCGAGCATGACGGGTTGGTATTCAACCTGCTGGATACGCCGGGCCACCAGGATTTCAGCGAGGACACCTATCGCACGCTGACGGCGGTCGATTCGGCGGTGATGGTGCTGGATGCGGCCAAGGGCATCGAACCCCAGACCCTCAAACTGTTCGAGGTCTGCCGGCTGCGCGACGTGCCCATCGTCACCTTCATCAACAAATTCGATCGCGAAGGCCGCCATCCCTTTGAGCTGATGGAGGAAATTGAAAAGACTCTGGCGCTGGATGCAGCGCCGGTGCTCTGGCCACTGGGGGCCGCGGCCGACTATCACGGAAGCCTCGATCTGCTGACCGACAAGCTCAATGTCTATGAGGGCGGGTCAGCCACGGCCGACGAACTGGCGAAGCTGAAGGAAGAAGCGGAGCTGGCGCGAGCGGGCTGCCCGCAGTTCAACCTGACCTCCTATCGCGAAGGCCATATGACGCCGGTCTATTTTGGCAGTGCGCTACGCACCTTTGGTGTGGCGGAACTGCTGGAAGGCCTGGCGCAGTTCGCCCCGCCGCCGCGCCCGCAGCCGGCCAAGCCCCGGCCCATCGACCCCTCGGAAGACAAGGTGGCGGGTTTCGTCTTCAAGGTGCAGGCGAATATGGATCCCAACCACCGCGACCGGGTCGCCTTCCTGCGGCTTTGTTCCGGGCGCTTCCGGCGCGGCATGAAACTGACCCAGGTGCGTTCGGCCAAACAGATTGCGATCAACAATCCCATGTTCTTCGTGGCGCGCGAGCGCGAACTGGCCGAAGAAGCCTATCCCGGCGACATCATCGGCATTCCCAATCACGGAACCTTGCGCATCGGCGATGCGCTGACCGAGGGCGAGCAGATCACCTTCACCGGGATTCCGAGTTTTGCGCCGGAAATCCTGCGTCGGGTGCGCCTCGACGATCCGATGCGCGCCAAGCATCTGCGCCGGGCGCTGGAAGACCTGGCGGAGGAGGGCGTGTCCCAGCTCTTCAAGCCCACCATCGGCTCGCAATGGATCGTCGGCGTGGTGGGCGAACTGCAACTCGAGGTGCTGGCCTCGCGCATCGAGGCCGAATATTCGATCAAGGCCGGCTTTGAAGCGGCACCCTATGAGACCGCGCGATGGGTCCAGGCCGATGATCCGGCGCGGCTGAAGGCATTCATCGATTCCAATCGCGGCGCGCTGGCCGAAGACCGCGACGGCGCACCGGTCTATCTGGCGCGCAACAGCTGGGAGCTCGATTACACCCAGCGCGAATGGCCGGATATCCGCTTCGCCAAGACGCGCGAGCAGCCGGAAATTTAGAGATCAATCTCCCTTGCCGGCTCGCCGGCCACATGCCGGCGCCACATCTCGGCATAGGCGCGTTCGAGATTTCGGGTGATGGCGGCCGTATCAAAGACGGGCGATTTCAAGCGGCGTTCGGCGAGCTTCGCGCGCAGGAAAGCGAGTCGCGCGGGATCGCGGGCAAGTTCGAGCGCCAGCGCTTCATAGCTCGCAAGATCGGCGGCGATCAGTTCGGGCAGGCCCATGGCACTGAGAAGGCTCGCCGCCACGCGGCCGGCGAAGTGATGTCCCATCATGGCGAGCAGGGGAACGCCGGCCCAGAGCACGTCCACGCTGCTGACATGGCCGTTATAGATGCGGGTATCCAGTGCCAGATCGGCCAGGGCGAGGCGCCGCATATGACGCTCCTTGGGCCAGCGCTGGGCGAAGGTCAGCCGATCGGGATCGATGCCGGCCGCGCTCGCAGCCCGACGTAAATTGTCTTGCGCCGTCTCGCTGGGGCGCAGCAGCCAGAGGACTGACCCCTTCACCTGCGCTAGCAGGCGCATCCAGACAGCAAAGGTCCGGGCATCGATCTTGTAGGCCTGGTTGAAGGAGCCGAAAACGAAACCATCGGCCGGCAGGCCGCAATCTGCCCGGGTCAAGATCTCCGGCGCAATCGGCTGTTCATCGTCGGTGGGCAGATAACAGCCCGGCAAACGGCAGATGGCTTCGCTGAAAAAGGCCGCATGTTCCGGCGGCGCCACGATGCGATCGGCGATCACATAGTCGTAGAAGGCAGCGCCCGTAGTGCCCGGATAGCCGAAATAAGCAAGCTGGACGGGTGCCGGCCGCAAGGCGGCGATGCCCAGGCGGCTGCCCCTGATGTAGCCATTGAGATCGATCAGCAAATCGGTGCCGTCGGCGCGGATGCGCGCCGCTGCTTCTCCATCGCTCAATGAAGCGATATCGATGAAACGATCGGCATCCTCGGCAATGCGCTGGCGATAGATGCTGCCGTCATCCTTGCCATAGGAATAGACCCTCACATGGAAGCGCTTGCGATCGTGGCGGGGAAAAATGCCGAGAAGCAGCTGTGCGATGGGGCTGTCGAAGAAATGATTGCTCAGATAGGCCAGGCGGATGCGGCCCTCGGCGCCGGGCGTCCAGGGCGGAAATGCGGCGAGGGAAGCGGCGGCTTGGCGTTCATAGCGCCCCCCCCAGGTTCGCGCGATGGCAAGATGGCGTGCCGGGTCCTCGCTGCGGGTGATGGCGGCAAACGGCGTTTCGGCGGTGCGCCGGCGATGGTGGATCGCCTCGTCGGTCTGCCGGTCGACAAGCGGCGCCAGGCTGTTCGCGCCCGGCCAATCGCACACATTCTGGCGCAGATTTAGCAGGCTTGCGGCGATCTCCGCATTCTGCGGGCGTAGCCGCAGCGCCTTATCGAGCAAGTCGATCGCCCGGCCGATTTCGCCACGCGGCATCAGGCTCGCCAGCAGCGCCAGCGCCTCGGCATTCTGCGGATCGCGCGCCAGGACGATTTCGAGACGCCGGCCCGCTTCGTCCGGCTTGCCCTCATCGAGCAGCAGGAGGGCTTCGTTATAGAGGACAAGGTGCGAGGTAGGCTCGAGGGCGTGTGCCGCGCGCGAGGCGGCCAGCGCCTCCTCATGCCGCCCCAGTTCGCGCAATGCCAGGGTCAGGTTGATATGCGCCTGAATGAGATGCGGCGCATGGATAATGGTCTGGATATAGGCCGCTGCCGCACCGGCGATATCGCCCAGGTCATTCAGCGCCAGGGCCAGATTGAATTTGGCCGCCATGTGATTGGGCTTTGCGGCGAGCGCCTGGCGATAAGTACCGGCAGCCTCGGCCAAACGCCCTGCTTCGCGCAACAGGTTCCCGAGATTAAAGGCCGCATCGGCGAGCGCTGGATTCAACGTCAGCGCCTGGCGAAAGAAATTTTCCGCCTCGGCATCGCGCTTCGCGGCCCGTTCGGCATTGCCGCGGGCGAAAGCGGCAGCGGCCTGGCGCAGTTGATCCGGCGATGCTTCTTCGAGGACATCGATGTGATCGGGCGCCAGGGATTTTTCCCGGCGGGCCTGCATCGCCTCATAGGCGCGTTCCAGGTTGCGGATAAAGCGCGCTGTGTCGAAGAGCGGTGCGGTCTTTCGCGCCTGCACCAGCCGTTCGCGCAGCGCGGCCAGCCGAGCGGGGTCACGCGCCAAGGCCAGCACCAGATCGCGATAGGCCTCGAGGCTGTCGACGACCAGGTCGCCGAGCCCCAAGGCGTGCAGCAGGCTGGCGGAGACGCGGGAAGCGAAATGGCGGCCATTCAGCGCGACAAGGGGCAGGCCAGCCCAAAGCGCATCGCTGCTGGTCGTGTGGCCGTTGTAAAGACGCGTATCGAGGGCGAGATCGGCCAGCGACAGCCGAGCGAGATGATCTGTCTTCGGCCGGTGCGGCGCAAAGATCAGCCGCTCGGGCGCAATGGCGCGCGCCCTGGCTTCGCGCCGCAGATTGCTTTCCAGCAGCGCCAGGCCGCCCAGCAGCCAGAGGACCGAGCCGGGCGTTTCGCGCAGAAGGTCCATCCAGAGATCGAACATCGCCGGTTCGATCTTGTGGGCATGATTGAAGCAGCAGTAGACGAACCCCTTTTCCGGCAGACCCGCCTCGGCGCGCGAAGGGATCGGTCCGATTTCCTGGCGGTCGTCGTTGATCTGATAGCAATGGGGCAATCGGGCGATCTTCTCGCCATAGGAATCGGCTGACCCTCGCGGCAGCACGAACGGATCGGCAATGAAGTAATCGAGAAAATCGGCGCCGATGCTGCCGGGGAATCCCAGCCAGTGCAGCTGGTTTGGCGCTGGGCGCAGCGCCATGATTTCGAGCCAGGCATCCATGGTATGGCCCTTGAGATCGGCCAGGATATCGATGCCGTCATCGACGATGCGTTGGGCCGCGCTCAGCGTATCCTGGCCGGCAAGCTCGACGAAATGCTCCGCATCGCCGGCCAATTTTCGCCGGTAGGCGCTGCCGTCGTCGGGGCCGTAGGAGTAGAGGAAAATTTCAAAACGAGACCGGTCATGGCCGGCGAAGAGGCCGGCGGCCAGATGCGCCGTAGGGTGATCCCAGATATCGGCGGTCAGATAGCCGATCCGGATGCGCCCGGCCCGCCGGTGCTGCTTTCGGTGCAATTTGTCCTGGGCCCAGCCGACGCGGCGCGCGATCTCGTTCGCATGGCTGCGGGCGATACGGAAATTGTCGTCCGCGTCCTCGTTGCGGAGCAGATTGAGAAAAGCCGATTCCGGCGCGGGTCGCCCCGCGGCCAGTGCTGCCTTGTTCAGCCGGTCGATATCGCGCCCCAACGCCGGCAGGTCGCGCCAATCGCCGAGCCGCAGCAGGTCGTGATAGAGGGTGGCGCGGATGCTGCCATCCTCGGGCGCCCCGACGGCGGCCTGGCGCAGCCGCTCGATGCCTTCTTCGGCGCGTCCCTGGCGGCGCAGAAGCGTGGCGAGATCGACGTGCAGCCCCGGCATGCCGGGTGAAAGCTCCAGCGCGCGGCGATACCAGCGCTCGGCATCGGCAAGCCGGCCCCTGTCGCGCAGCGCCATGGCGAGATTGATGACGGCTTCGGGTGAGTTCGGCGCCAGGGCAGCCGCGCGTTCGCTGGCGGCGATGGCGTCGTCGATGGCGCGCTGGCGCAATCGGAGCGCACCGAGATTGGTCAGTGCGGCCGCATCGGCGGGATCGAGAGCGATCGCGCGGTTCAGGCTTTCGGCGGCCTCGCCCGGGCGATCGAGCGACATGAGGGCGAGCGCCAGATTGCGGTGGAATTCACCACATTCGGGCTGGCGCGTCAGCGCCCGGGCGATCAGTTCCTCGGCCTTGGCGGCATCGCCATGCTGCAGGGCGATCACGCCCAGCAAATGCAGCGCCTCGGCGTTTTCCGGATCGGCCTCGAGGATTTCGCGATAGAGCGCCTCGGCCACGGCGATGTCGCCCTGCCGGTGAAGTGCTACCGCACGCTCGATCTCGCTCGGCCCCATCCCCTGCTCCCCAAAGCAGGGCGATGATAGGGGCGGCGATGGCGCAGGGGCAATCGATCGCTGCGAGCCTAGCTCAGCACCTCTGGAAAGCCCGGCGCGCGCAGATCGGTCTTGAGCGCGTCTTCCAGCAGCTTCACCACCATGGAAGACCAGGCTTCACCGCCGAATTGCTGGCGGGCCCGGATGAACGTTTGTTCGGTCAGCCCGGCCAGTTCCAGCGGCACGCCGAATTTGCGGCCGAAGTCGAGAGCAAAGCCCAGATCCTTGCAGGCGAGGTCCATGGTGAAGCCGATATTGTAGCTGCCGTTCAGGATCACCTGGCTCTCGGTCTCATGCACGAAGCTGTTGCCGGAGCTGGCCTTGATGGCAGCGAAGGCCTGGGCCAGATCGAGGCCACCGCGCTTGGCCAGCATCAGCGCCTCGCCCGCCGCCAGCAGATGGATGAAGGCCAGCATGTTGGTGATGACCTTGATGACGGCGGCACTGCCCAGCGGACCCATATGGAAGATCTCGCCGCCCATGGCTTCCAGCGCCGGGCGATGCGCGTCGAAGACTTTTTTGTCGCCGCCCACCAGCACGGAAATCTCGCCCGCCGCGGCGCGATGAACGCCGCCGGTCACCGGTGCTTCCAGCACATTGATGCCCTTGGCAGCGGCGATTCTGGCGATGCGCGCGATCTCGTTCTGATCGGTGGTGCTCATTTCGATCCAGGTGCCGCCGCGCTTTAGCGTGCTGAACACGCCGCGCTCGCCGTTCACTACGGCGTCCGAGGCTTTGGGTGAAGGCAGGCAGGTGATGACGGCGTCGGCGTTTTCCGCCGCTTCCGCCGGGCTTCCCGCCCATTTGGCGCCGAGCGCGATATGGCGATCTGCCGCCTGGCGGTTCAGATCGTGGACCGTGACGTCAAAGCCCTCACGGCAGAGGCTCGCGGCCAGATGCGATCCCAGATTGCCAAGCCCGATGAATGCGTAGCGCATGACGCCGTCCTCTCAGCCGAAAAGGAGATGATTAATCGCCGGGCCCGAAATTCGGGACTAGATGCAGATCCCTGCCCTTGTAGGGATTGGCGAGGGCCACATCCTCGTCCAGCTCGACGCCAAGACCGGGCTCGCTCGGCGGAATTACATAGCCCCCTTCCCAGCGAATACCCTTTTTCAGGATCCGCGCATGGAAGCCGCCCCATTGCTCGATGCTTTCCAGGATCAGGAAGTTCGGGCTGCAGGCGCTGATCTGGACATTGGCGGCGCCGACGACGGGGCCGCAATAAAGATGCGGGGCGATCTGGGCATAGAAGGTCTCGGCCATGCCGGCGATCTTCTTGGCTTCGAGCAACCCGCCAACGCGGCCCAGATTCATCTGCAGGATCGAGGCAGCGCCGGTCTGCAGCACGCGGGAGAATTCGTATTTGGTCGTCAGCCGCTCGCCGGTTGCGACCGGGATGCTGGTGCCACGCGCGACTTTGGCCATCTCTTCCGGCATTTCCGGCGGCGTCGGTTCCTCGAACCAGAGGGGCTCATAGGGTTCGATGCGGCGCGCCAGGCGCAGAGCGCCGGAGACGGTGAATTGCCCATGGGTCCCGAACAGCAGATCGCATTTCTTTCCGACGGCCAGGCGAATCTTGCGGCAGAACTCGGCGGAGAGTTCGAGGCGTTCCAGCGCCGGCTGGCGCGGGTCGAAGGTGGCAAACGCACCGGCAGGATCGAACTTCACCGCGGTGAAGCCCTGGGCCAGGTACTCGGCCGCCCGCTCTGCCGCGACATCGGCGTCGCGGTAGACGGCGGGGTCGCTATAGGCGTCGCCCTCATGGCTGCGCGGATAGAGATAGGTATATGTGCGAAGCCGCTCATGCATCTTGCCGCCGAGCAGCTCGTATATCGGTTTGTTGACCGCCTTGCCGACGATATCCCAGCAGGCCATCTCCAGACCGCTCATGACGCCCATCAGCGAGGGATCGGGGCGGTGAGAATAGCCGCGGCCATAGGCGTTGCGCCAGAAGGTCTCGATGCGGAAGGGGTCCTTGTCCAGCAGGTGATGCTGGAACACGTCCTCGATCATCGTAACGATGGTCTGGGGGGCGAAGCTTGCGGCATAGACTTCGCCCAGCCCCTCGACGCCATCGGCCGTCACCAGCTTCAAGAAGATGAAATAGCGGCCGCCGAAGGTGGGTGGCGGGTTGCCGACGATAAAAGTCTTGAGGCCGGTGATTTTCATCGCCGCCTCAGAAGACGATCACATTGCGCAGCGCCTTGCCCTGGACCACGGCCTCGATCGCCTCGTTGATCTTGCCGAGTGGGTAGGTCTTGGTCACCAGCTCATCCAGCTTCACCCGGTCCTGCTTGTAGAGCTCGACGATCTTGGGCACATCGATCTGCAGGCGGGTGGAACCCATGCGCGAGCCGATGATGCGCTGTTCGTCATAGGCGAGATAGACGGGATCGAAGGTAGCGCGCACATCCGACGCCGGCATGCCGACCAGCACGACACTGCCGCCCCGGCGCACGAGCGAGAAAGCCTGCTCGATGGCCGCCTTGGCGCCGACGGTGACGAACACATAATCCGCGCCGCGGCCCTCGGTCAGCGCCTTTACTTCCTTGGTCACATCGCCCTTGGCTGACACGCCATGGGTGGCGCCGAAGCGCTTGGCCGCCTTCAGCTTCGTGGGCGACAGGTCGATGGCGATGATGGGCGAGGCGCCCGCCAGCGCCGCACCCTGGATACTGTTGAGGCCGACGCCACCAGTGCCGATCACGGCCACGCTTCTGCCGGCAGTGACGCCAGCGGTGTTCACCACGGCGCCCAGGCCGGTCACGACCGCGCAGCCGATGAGGGAGGCGGGCGCAAACGGCATGTCCTTGGGAATCGCCACGGCTTGCGAGGCATCGACTACCACGTATTCGGCGAAGGCGCCGGTGCCCAGTCCATGAGTGATGGGCTTGCCGTTCTTTGCGGTGAGCGGCGATTTGCCGGAGAGATCAAAGGTGCCTTCGCATAGCACCTGGTCGCCGGCGGCGCAGGAGGGGCAGACGCCGCAGGAGCGCACCAGCGTCACCACCACATGATCGCCTGCCTTCAGATGGCGGACATTGCGGCCGACCTTCTCGACGATGCCGGCTCCCTCGTGGCCATAGACGGCGGGAAGCGTGCCGCCCCACGCACCCTCGATGAAATGGATATCGGAATGGCAGATGCCGCAGGCCTTGATCTTTACCTTGATATCGTTTGGTCCGGGTTCGGCGAGCTTGATGTCCTCGATTACCAGCGGTTTTTTGAATTCTCGGCAGACGGCGGCTTTCATCGTGTTCCTCCTGCGGAAATCGATTGGGCGCGCACCGGCAAAGCAGTGTCGCGCGGCGGGCGCAAATGGGTCAGGCCATGAAATTCGACGAAGCGCGTGGTCGTCGCCCAAAGATGATCGCCATAGAGAAATGGCTCGAAGGCGTCGATCCCCGGCAGTGGCAAAGGCGCGATCCGATAATCGGCGCGCGGTTCATAAAAGAAAGGAATTGAATAACGCTCACGGCCCGATCCGATGACGCGATGCTGGGTCGCCTTGATCCGCCCGCCCGTCCAGCGCTCCAGGGTAAGGCCGAAATTGACGGCGAGTGTGTTTTCCAGCGGCGGCACGTCGAGCCAGGCGCCGTCGGATCCCCGCGCTTGCAGGCCTTCGACACCATCCTGGGCGAGAAGGGTGACGAAGCCGGTATCGACATGGGGCCGGCCGGTGACATAGCGCCGCTCGCCGTTGTAGGTGACCCAGCCTTCTTCCTCGGTCAGCCCGGCGAAAGAGTCGTCCGGGCGCGGCGGATAATGGATCAGCCGCAGGGTCGAGAGACCGCCGACGAAAGCGCCGTCAAAAATGTGCTCGTCGAGATCCAATCCACGCGCCAGCGAGCGCATGAGAGCGGCAGAGATTCCTTCGAACTGGCGATAATAATCGGCTGCATCCTGGCGCCAGCCGGGCAGGGCGCTTTCCGGGGGTAACGGTGTTGCCTCCAGCAGCGGATCCCCGGCATCGACCGAAGCGGGGCCATAGGCGACATCGCGGCCCATATCGATGCCTTCCTTGTACGTCGCATGGCCCGATTGCAGCGGAAACCAGCCGCGATAGACGTTGGAGCGGGCGGAATCGAATTTCTGCCGCCAGAGTTTTTTGATTTCCGTCTCCGGCAGATCGAAGAGACGCAGCAGGCGCCGCCGGGCGGCCTGGCCCATGGGCATAGCGGCCGACAGGCCGGTCATCATCAGAAAGCCGACGCCGGTCGCGGCCTCATGAATGCGGCGGTCGGCCTGCTCGCGCGCCGCGGAGGGGCCGGCAAAAAGAGCCGCGCTGTCGATCAATGGAATCATGGGGCGATCCTGCATCGCCGTCCGGCGATAGAGAAGTCCCGATTCGACACTAAGTTGACCGAAAGCGCGTGGGCGAGACAGCGGCAGGGGTCACGCCGAGGCTGCGAAGATCCGCCGGCAGCTCGCCATGGTTCATCAGGCTTGTAAGGCTGCGGCCGAGGGATTCCGCCATCATGATTCCGTAACCGCCCTGGCCCGCCAGCCACCAGAATCCCGGCGCGCCAGAATCCTCGCCCAGTACCGGTGCGCTGTCCGGTGCGAAGGTCCGCAAGCCCGCCCAACGGCGCTCGACCCGGCGGACGATTTGAGTGGTTTTCGTTTCGTACCAGTCGACGAGGATGGCGACATCGAGCTCTTCGGGCTGCACGTCCTGGGGATCGATTGGCGTGGCATCGCCGGGGGAGACCAGCAGCTTGCCGGATTCCGGCTTGAAATAGCCGGGCTCGCCGGCAACGCCGAAGACGGGCCAGTCATGTATGTCGTATCCATCGGGCGCAGGCAGGATGGCGGCGGTGCGGCGCTTGGGCTGCAGGCCGATTCTTGCAACACCAGCGAATGCGGCAATCTCGTCCGCCCAGGCGCCGGCAGCGTTGACGATACCGCGCGCCTGAAGCGTCTCGCCGCCTGCCAGGATGCGCCATGTCTGGCCGGTCCGCTCGATCCGTTCGATCCCGGCATTGCAGACCAGTTTGCCGCCTGCCGCGGCAAAGCCGCGCAGGAACCCCTGATGGAGGGCGTTCACATCCATATCCATAACGTCGGGCTCGTGGCAGGCGAAGGCGACGAGCTCCGGCCGCAGGATCGGCACCATTGCCATCGCCTCGGCGGCGGAGATTGCCCGAATGACGTGACCGGCGGTCCCGTCCAGCGCCAGCATGCGATCGAGCGCGGCGCGTTGGTCGGTATCGGCATCGGCCACGGTCAGCTCGCCGCGCCGGCTCATCAGCGGCCGATCGGCAAAACCCGCCGGCGGCAAGCGCAGGAACGCGCCGCTCGCCGCATTGAAGGCGCGCACCGTCGCATTGCCCAGGGCGGGTTCATAGAGGGCCGCGGACCGGCCGGTGCTGTGATAGCCCGGCTGGGATTCGCGCTCGATCAGGATGATTTTCTCGGCATTGCCGCGCGATTGCGCGAGCGTGTAGCCGGCGGCGGCCCCGGCCATGCCGGCGCCGATGATGGCGACATCATACGTCACGCAATTTTCTGCCGTGGGAGCAATCAGACCGCCCGCACGCGCCGGCGTGCCACGATATAAAAGCGCCCGCCCAGCAGGCTGCAGATGACGACAAGGCCGGCGGTCAACCCTTCGACGATACCGACCGCGCCGGTCGCCTGGCGATAACCCCAGTAATAGCAAAGCGGCAGCGCGCAGCCCCAGAAAGCGATGAGATATCCGGCCATGGGAAACAACACATCCCCCGTGCCGCGCAGCGCGCCCATCAGCACGCCTTGCACGCCGTCGAAGATCACCAGGATCGAAATCACCGTCAGCGCGGGCAGGGCCGCTTCGATCACGGCCGCATCCACGGAATAGACGCCGGCGATGCCGGCGCGCAGGAAATGGATGGCGATGCCGATCACGAACATCGCCACGGCGATCATGGCAACGGCAATCCAGCCGGCCTGGCGTATGCCCGGCTGATCGTCGCGGCCGACGGCATTGCCAACGCGCACGGCGGCGGCGGTGCCGAGCCCCAAGGTCAGCATGTAGAAGAACGAGGTGACGTTGATCGAAAGCTGGTATGCGGCGAGCGGCGTTTCACCCAGCCAGCCGGCGATGATGGTGGCACCGGAAAAAGCGGTGGTCTCGCACGTAACGGCAAAACCTACCGGCAGTCCCAGCACCAGCATCTTGCCGATGAGATGATAATAGCCAGTCAGCGGCGCGTGGATGCCGAACCGCTCGCGATCGGGCATGCGCAGCACATACCCCGCCATGGCGGCGAACATCAGCCAGCGGCTGATGGATGTTGCGAGTGCGGCACCCATGGCGCCCATGGCTGGCAGGCCGAGATGCCCGAAGATCAGGGCCCAGGCGAGCGGCAGGTTCACCAGATTGGCGCCGAGCGAAACGATCATG
>DASXQK010000053.1:0-8425 GCA_036493015.1 Dongiaceae bacterium
GCCTGCGCCGCAAGGGCGACTCCATCGCGTTGGAGCCCGCCAACCCGGCCTATGAAACGCGCATCTTCGGCCCCGACCGGGTAAAGCTGCAGGGCAAGCTGGCCGGCCTGTTGCGCCGCTACTGATCGACTCACACGACCGGCGCCCCGCAAGGGCGCCGGTAATGACCCTCAACTCTCCCTGTGTAATCAGCAATAGCGCGTTCTCGCCGGCGCGATACGCCGTGGGATCATGACGGGCCGGGATTGGGCAGGGCCTGATCATTCGCCGCCAGGTGATTAATTAATCCTCACAGCCTTTTCTGATCGGCTGTGACGTGCTATTCGATGGAAATCTTGGCACGCCGGCCGCGGCGCAGCCTGAATTGCAAGGCGCCCTGCCCCTACATATGCCAACCGATACAACCATCGCTATGCCCTCCGGCCATCGGCGCGACGTGGGGGAAACCCGCCTTCCGCTGCCGACCCGCATTTCAATTCCCTGGTTGAACCGCGTCATTCGCTTCAATCACGTCACACTGCTGCTTAGGGTCGGTCTCGCCATTGAAGTCGCCGCTCTCGTGGTCGCGGTTTGGTGGTTTGCCGTGCACGGCATCGGCTGGTTCGAGGTAGTTGTCTGCGTCGTGATGTTCCTCATGAACGCGCTGGGGATCACGGTGGGCTACCACCGCCTGTTCACCCACCGTTCGCTCCAGGCCCGCCCTTGGGTTCGCCTGGTGATCGGCATATGGGGCGCCATGGGAATGCAGGGGCCGATCCTCTATTGGGTATCGATCCATCGGAAGCATCATCGCTATCCTGATGAGGTGGAAGATCCACATTCGCCAAGGCCGAGCGGCCGCGGATGGCTAGCCGTCGCGCGCGGCGCGATCTACGCCTTCGTCGGCTGGATCGTTTCCGGCGAATATTGCCTCTACCCCGAATACATCAAGGATCTGAAGCGCGATCCCGTCGTGCGCTTTGTCGACCGGTATTATTCGCTTTGGGTGATTGCCGGCGTCATTGTTCCGGGGTTAATCGGCTTGGCGTGGTACGGAACCTGGCAAGGTTATTGGGCTTGCGCCTTTGCCGGCGGGCCCATACGCCTGTTCTTCTCGCTCACCGGCACCTGGTACGTGAATTCGGCGGCACATATATTCGGCAGCCGGCCCTTCGCAACCACGGACCTCAGCCGCAACAATCGCTTCGTCGTTTTTGCTACCGTGATCGGGGAAGGCTGGCATAACAATCATCATGCTTTTCCGCGCTCGGCCAATATGGCGGCACAGCCCTACCAGATCGATTTTGGCTACCAGTTCATCCGTCTATTGAAGCACTTTGGCTGGGTGGATCGCGTCCTGGTCGACCTTGGCAAGACGGTCGACGTCGCGGAGCCGGGAGCACCCTCGGCGACGGGCTATCCGGAGAGTGAAAAGCCGATTGCCGTGGACGCCTGATCGCCCTGGGGCGAAATACTAGACAGCGCGCGGCTTCAATCGTCATCGTCATCACCTGCGCCATCCAGCGGCGCGACCCAGGGCCGGCTGCCCTGGCCCTGGCGGACAGTCTCGATACGTATTCCTGCTTCCGATAGCCAGATCGCGTGGCCGCCCTCACGCGCCAGCTTCGCCGGATCGATCACGGGAACACGGCAATCGCCATCGGCCGGCACCATCAGGATGACGAGATCGGCCTCGGCACAGGCGGCGGTAAAACCGTCGGCATGCTGGAGAATGGCGACGGCGTGTCCAGCGAGGCGAAAGCGGCAATCGCCGTAATCGCAGACAAGGCGGGGATCAGTTCCTACGAGGGCGGCGTTCCACAGGATGCGTTGATCCTGGCCCAGGCGGCGCATCCACTCGCTAGCAGCGAACCGGTCGGCCCTGCCCGTCGACAGGCGTAGCGAACCATCTGCCTCGGTGATCGCCACCAGTTTCGCGTCTTCGGAAACCAGAATGTCGGGCGGACGCACGGTCAGGATCGTCGCCAGCCCGCCCGCGATCCCGACCGCTCCCCAATAACGCCAGCGCTGGCGCCACAGGCAAAGCCAGAGTCCACCGAAACTGACGAGCGCCAGCCCCAAGGGCGGCATGACGGGCACCAGCGCCACGGAGCCCGGCCAGCCGGACACGGTTTCGGCGGTCCATAGGATGGCCGAGATACCCCAGCCCGCCGGCTCCAGCGCCCAGGATTCCAATCCGAAGGGCATCAGGATCAGCGCCAGGATCAACCAGGGCATCACCCAGAATCCGGTGATCGGCACCGCCAGCATATTGGCGATCACGCCATAGCCGGTCAGGCGGTTGAAGTGATAGATGCCGAAGGCGGCGGTTGCGAGTGTGGCGATGATGCTGCTGAGCGCGAGATCGAACAACCAGCGGAGGCTGCGGCGCGTGGGGCCGATTTGCCGGGCCCGGCGCGGACTCAATTCCTCCCACACTGCGGTCAAAGCGACGATCGCGGCAAAAGAAAGCTGGAAGCTGGGTCCCACCAGGCTATCGGGCCAGATCAGCAGCACCGCCACAGCCGCGATCGCCACGGGGCGCATGGAGATCGGCTGACGGTCGGCGATCACTGCCAGCAAAACAATCGCCGCCATGACGAAGGAGCGCACCACCGGCACGCTGGCGCCCGACAGCAGCATGTAGAAGGCAGCACCCAAGAGCGCGAGACCGGCCGCCCATTTCTTGATTGGCCAGCGCAGCGCCACCGGCGGCACCAGTGCCAGGCCGCCGCGAATCAAAAAGAACAGAATGCCCACCGCGAGGCCGATATGCAGGCCTGAGACCGAGAGAAGATGAGCCAGGCCCGAATTGCGCATGGCCACCAGCGCGTCATTGGGTACCGCCGTCTGGCTGCCGGTGACGAAGGCGACCGTAACGCCCGCGGTCGCGCGATCGGGCATCGCCGCCAGGATCCGCCGCTCGATCAGCGCGCGCAAATCGGCGAAGCCGCGCCACAGCCGGTTGCTGAAAGGCTGCGCATCACCGAAGATTTCAGGATCGATCAGTCTTGGACGGCCCATGGCAAAGCCCACGGCGCCGATGCGATCGAAGAACAGGTCGCGGCGGAAGTCATAACCGCCGGGTGCTACGGGACGCGAGGGCGGCCCCAGCGCGGCCTTGATGCGCACCCAGTTGCCGGGCACCAGCAGCGGATCGAGGGATGCCAAACGCAGCCGGATCTCCGCCGGCGGATCGACAATGCCCGGGATAATGACTTCGCCAAGCCGCAGCCGGCGGCCGCCGGGCAGGAACTCGATATCGCGGACGCGCCCTTCCACGCGCAGCGACGCATATTTCTGGTTCAGGCTGGGTGCGGCCACGATTGAAGTGCGCAGTTCGGCCGCTGCAAAGCCGACGGCAGCGGCGAGCAGCGCAATACCGAGCGCACGGCCCGCCGCTGATTTGCGCAACAGTACAAGCAGGGTTGCCGATGCCGCGATGAGTGCACCGCCCAGCAGCAGGCTCGGCTCCGCCGGCAGCGCAAAATAGATGGCAACACCGATACCGATAGCGGCGGGAATCCACAGTGCCCATCGTTCGCGCTCGGCCAGCAGGCGATCTGCCAAACCGCGCCTGATGAGCTGGCCACGGACAAGATCAACGCCGCTGCGCTTAAGGAAGCCTCGCATCGCCGCCCGCGGCGAAGTCCGTGAAACCGTCAAAGCTCCGTCACATCGGATGCTGGCAGCTGTCGCCGGAGACGACGAAGGTCACCGTCGGCGGCTGGTTGGCCGTGGGCGGCTCCGGCGCCTGCTCATAGGTTGCCTTCTGCCCATTCAGCGCACCGCCCCGGAAATTGATGCCGCCGCTGCCGGCATCGAACTGATAGCTGGCCATGGCACCGCCGCTATCGCGGTATTGGCTCTCGTCGAGAATCTCGAAATTCAACCCCATGGCTGCTTCCAGGGAAGCGCTGCCGCCGGTCGAGAGCGTCCAGCATTCGTATTTCCCGGGATAGAGTGCTGCGGCATGAAACGCGTTCTTGCTGGAAATCTTCATCAGCCAGGGATCGTCGGCCATGCCGCCGACGGGTTGGGTCGCAACGCTGCCGGGTGCCTTCAGCATGGAGGCCGGAAATGATGTATCCATCGTGTCCAGATAGGGATAAGGGCTGTCGGGGTCGACCCGGACAACCACGGAATCCAGGAATTGCATACCCACGAAGCGTGCCGCTACGCGATCACTGACTTTGTATTTGGCATTCTCCGCCAGCGCCATACTACCCGTAAAAAGCAGCAGTGCCGCGGCAAGGCATAGCGCCGCTACCGGCAAACGGTGTTTGGTCATCCTCATTCCCCCTCGCGCGCCCTTGGCGTCCCTCGCGGACGTCAACCCGCCTGCCCGCAATATTGCCCAACTTCGCGGGAAAATGGCAGGGCCCTATGAGGTTTCGTAACCGGGTTTCGTGTTTGGAAGCCTCAGCGCATGGCGAGGCGCGCGATGACGGCAACGAGGGCAACACCCACCAGTCCGGCGATGAAGACGATACGCTGCCAGCGGCGGCGCAGAATGATCTCGCCGCCCCTGGCCTTCTCGGCGGAATAGGGTTCCCGATTCATTTCATCGGGTTCATCGTGGCGACGAACGCCGGCGTCCTGCCTTGTCGGCCGCCCTTGTGCGGGCCGCCTTGCGCCCGGCAACGGTACGGCGGGTCGCATTCTTGCCGCCCATGGCGCGGCTGCTCTCGCGCTTGCCGCTGGCGCCCAGATGCGACTTGCCCTCTCTCTCCTGCTGATAGGTTTCGCCCCGCGCTTCCTTGGCCTCGGTGCGCGTCTCGTTGCGCTTATTCTGCTGGCCGCTCTTGTATTTGGAGGCGCCGGCTTCGTTGAGCGCAATTGCGATGGCCTGGCGGCGGCTCTTCACTTTGCCTCCCTTTCCGGAACGCCCGCTCTTCAATTCGCCATGGGCGTATTCATGCATGACGCGGCCGATGCTTTTCTTCTGACGCAGCGAGGTCTTTGGCATCTTGAAACTCCTTTTCCTTTCAAGGCCTAACGCCGGGTTGCGGGCAATAGTTCCCAAACCGGCGTCCGCGCCATTGACCGCAACCTCGGCCCTCGCATAGGTTATCTTCATAAGAACATATAGAGAACAATATGCCCGAACGTCACGCGGATTGGCGCGAGCGGCGGCTTTGGGATCTTCTGGATCGCGAGATGGTCGTGGTTGCCTGCGCCTGCGGCCAGAGCGGGCATTTCCTGCCCGGTTTCCTTCAGCGCAAATACCGCATTCCCAGCGATACCCTGATCTACGACCTGCGCTTCCGCTTTAAATGCAGCCGATGCAGTTCGCGCAAACGGATCGAAATATCGCTTCGCGTGGATAAATGGCCACCGGACTAGCGTCTGATCGCCTCAAGCTGAATCAGCCTGAGGCGTGAATCAGCCGCTACTCAAATGTGCTGGAGCAAGATTCACGGATCAGCTTGCTTCAACCTGATCCGATCTTGCTCTAGCAAGCGCCGGATCAGGCAGCGGCATCCTCGCGCTGGCCCGTGGCAACGACCTTGAGGGCATCGTTGGCCAGCGGACGCGCCAAGGTCAGGGCCTGCTCGCTCTCGCCATCCAGCCAGCTATCCCAGTGCTCGCTTGTCAGGATCACCGGCATCGCCTTGGCGTGAACCGGCCGCACCACATCGTTCGCTGCTGTGGTGAGGATGGCGAACAGCTGATGCTCGCGCGTCTCCTTCTTGCGCTCGCCCGTCCAGGGCCGCCAGATGCCCGCGAAGGCAAACAGCGGCCGGCTGGCATCAAGCGCAAACCAGTGCGGCACCTTGGGCAGGCTGTCGGTGTATTCGCAGAACGACGTGGCCGGCACCAAGCAGCGATAACCTCGCGCCAGCCAGGGCAGCCAATAGCCGCTGGTGATGTTCCGCACATTGGTGAGCGGGCGATTGCCCAGCTTTGGCGGCGGCGGGAAGCCCCAGCGCAGCAAGTCGAGACTTCGCTCCCCCTGCCCGCCCCGGCGGATCACGGGCGCAAGCTGGTCGGGAAAAATCGCTGGCAGCGGCGGCTGGTTGCCCAGATTGTCGTGCATGACGCGCGCCAGCCGGCGCATTGCCTCCTGGTTCGTGGTCATGCTGTAGAGATTGCACATTGTGGCCGATCCTGTGCTGCGCGGGCGCGTCATTCAAGCGCGCAAGCGGCCCGCTCAGTGGCGCCCACCGTTGAAAGCTCCATATGGAAAGCGGGTGCAATTTTAAGTGATTCGGAGCAGCGCTCATGCAACGCCCGAGACGGGCACTATTGCGCCGTTATAGTCGCAGAGCCCCCACTCCATTTGCCACAGCCCTTTCAGCCCCGCCGGGGCTAGCGTAGAAAGGCGGACTGTCGGGACCAATTGTCCATAACCGGCGCTTCATCAGAGATTGGGGTATTGCAGTTGGGCGCGTTGCCGCAGCTTGTCGTTGCATTGTGGCTGATCATCGGCGGGGCGTGGCTCGCCGGGGCAGAGCTCTTCGCTCTTCTCATGGGTCAGCCGTTCGACAGCCTTCATCTCGCTGGCGGCATCGTGCTTTTTGTCGGCGGCATCCTGTTCGGTGCCTTCCTCCTGCGCCGTCTCGACACGACCGGTACGGTAATCGAAGAAGACTAGCGCGCGGAGCGCGCGATCCCGCCCAGCGGTGCGCCCTTCTGGACGCCGCCGTTCAACGCAACGCCGTCTGCCGCCGCATGGACGCTGGCCATTGCGGGAAACGCGATGGCGTCCGCATCCAGCCGGCGCAGCAGCGCCTCGAACCCCGGCTGTCCGCGCATCGGCGCAAACGCGCTGTCATGCTTCAGCCATTCGACATGGGAACGCCGGCGCGTCGGCGGATCGCCGAAGATCTGCTGCAGGCGTGCCAGCGCCAGCCCATGGCGCCCCAGCCCGGCCTGAGCGCAGGCGAGGTTATAGCTGGTGATGGCATCGGCCGGCCCGATCTCCTGCGCCTCGTCGGCCCAGGCCTCGGCCCGGCGACGGTCGCCCAGTTCGGTGAGTGCGACCGCACCCAGCGCCAGAGCGCCGGCATTGTCGGGATGTACCGCGATCTCCGCCTCGACGCGTTCCAGGCAGCGGCGCGCCACTGACAGCATCTTTTCGCGCTGGCCCAGCGAGCGATAGGCGTTGACCGCCAGGCCGAGCGAACGGAAATCGTCGGGCTGCAGATCGGCGGCGTGTTCGAACATCGCTGCCGCCTGCGCGAAGCGGCCCTGGGCACGGCAGTTGCGGGCCATGAAGAAATGCGCCTCGAAGGAGCGCGGTCCCAGACGCACCGCTTCGCTCAGCACCGTATCGGCCTCGCCATGGCGCCCGGCGGTATAGAGCGCCAGGCCCTTGGCGGCATGGGCATCGGCCAGTTCGGGCTCAAGGATCAAAGCCCGTTCGCAATTGGCGATAATCTCCTCGAAGGGAACGACGGGGTCGCCCATGGCAAGAAGGTAGGAGTCGCAATTCGCCAGGCCGGCATAGGCGCGGGCATAGCCGGGGTCGATCGCCACCGCCTTCGCGAATTTCTGGCGGGCGACGTCGAGAGCGCGCCTGCCCCAGCCGCTCTGCAGGAAATAAGCACGGCCCATCAGGTAGTAGCGATAGGCCTCGGCATTGCTCGTGGGTCGCTTGACGATCGTGGCGAGTTCCTCCGGCAGCAGCTTCACCTTGAGCGCAGCGACAATGTTCTGCGAGATCTCGTCCTGCAGGCGGAAAATATCCTCGCGGCCGCTCTCATATCGTTCGGCCCAGATATGCCCACCGCTATGTCCGTCGACGAGTTGGGCGGTAATACGCACGCGGCCCTCGGCCTTGCGCACACTGCCTTCGAGGACGTAACAGACGCCGAGTTCGCGGGCGACATCCTGCACCTGCACGGCGCGGCCCTTGAACGAGAACACCGTGTGGCGCGCGACGACGAACAGCGAGGAGACGCGCGAAAGATCCGTGATGATGTCTTCGCTCAGGCCATCGGCGAAGTATTCCTGTTCGGGATCGCCACTGATATTGACGAAGGGCAGCACGGCGATCGCCGGCCGGCCTTCATTGGCGGCCAGCGGAAGGAGGGCTAGCGGCAGGTTCGGCTCCGCTGGCCCGTTCACCACCAACGTTGGCTCATTTGACACCTCACCTACGAACCGCAGGCCTTTGCGGGCCACGGTGCGGATCAGGCCCTGCCGCTGGCCGTTATCGCCGATGGCCGCGCGCGCGGCATTAATGCGGCTGCCCAGCGTGGATTCGGAGACGATGCGGCCGCGCCAGACGGCGGCCAGCAGATCGTCCTTGCTGACGACGCGTTCGCGGTTGTCGATCAGATACAGCAGCAGATCGAACACCTGCGGCTCGATGTGAATCGCCTCGCCGGCGCGCAACAGCTCGCGCCGGGCCGAATCGATGACACATTCGCCGAAGATGAGACGCATACGCCGGATCCTTATTGGGACTTCTCGGGCAGAAAGTCGGCCGGACGATCAA
>DASXQK010000054.1:0-4244 GCA_036493015.1 Dongiaceae bacterium
CGCCGAGGCTCATATTGGGCGCAAGGACGATCGGCGCCTTCTTTGCGGCATTGGCCAGCGCCTTGCCGCCGGCGGCATCGATGCCCGTTGTGCCGATGATATGCGCGGTGCCGGAGGATGCTGCGAGTTTGGCATGGGCCAGGGTTGCTTCAGGGGTGGTGAAATCCAGTACGGCATCGGCGGCGGCGAAGACCGCCTTTGCATCGTTGCCGAGCGCCAGGCCGACTGGCTCGATGCCGGCGAGCGTGCCGAGATCCTTGCCGAGATCGGGCGAGCCCTTGCGTTCACTGCCCGCCGCCAGGCGAAATTCGGGCGTGGTCGAGGCCAGGCGCAGCAGCAGGCGTCCCATGCGGCCGCCTGCACCCACCACGCCGATCCGGCAGTTCTTCATCTTGTCCTCATCGACCCTGATCTGGCTCATTCACCCCCTCACCCTACCCTCTCCCCATGAAAAATGGGGCGAGGGATTTTTTTTACTCCCTCTCCTGCGTGGGCGGGAGAGAGTCGGGGTGAGGGTGGGCCTTGGCTGGATCAAACATACGCGCTGAAAATTATCGCGCGCTAGTCCTTCAGCTCTTTCCAGAATTCCTTGACCTTGGAAAAGAAGCCTTCCGCCTCGGGACTGTGCTGCTTGCCACGGCTGGCCTTCTCGAAGTCGGCCAGGATCTCCTGCTGCTTCTTGGTCAGATGCACCGGCGTTTCCACCATGATCTGGGCGTACATGTCGCCGCGCTCGCTGCTGCGCAGCACGCTCATCCCCTTGTGGCGCAGGCGGAACTGCTGGCCGGTCTGGGTTCCGGGCGGCACAGTGATGCGCGCGCGGCTGCCTTCGACCGTCGGCACCTCGACGATGCCGCCCAGAGAGGCCGTCACCATGGTGATGGGAACGCGGCAATAGATATTGGCGCCCTCGCGCTGGAACAGCTTGTGGGCCGAAACGGAGAGGAAAATGTAGAGATCGCCCGCGGGCGAGGACTGAACGCCTGCTTCGCCTTCACCGGCCAAGCGGATGCGGGTTCCATCCTCCACGCCCGGTGGAATGGTGACGTTCAGGGTCTTGTCGCGGCGCGCGCGGCCCTGGCCGCTGCAGGTCCGGCAAGGCTTGTCGATGATCCTGCCCGCACCATGGCAATTGCCGCAGGTCGTCTCCACGGTGAAGAACCCCTGGGAGTGGCGTGTCTTGCCGGCCCCGCGGCAGGCGGGACAGCTGATGGGCTTGGAGCCTTTTTCCGCGCCGGTACCCGAACAGGTTTCGCAGGCCGCGAGTGCGGCAACGCGGA
Organism: Dongiaceae bacterium; assembly: GCA_036493015.1. Taxonomy (GTDB): domain Bacteria; phylum Pseudomonadota; class Alphaproteobacteria; order Dongiales; family Dongiaceae; genus DASXQK01. The sequence continues at coordinate 1,281 of DASXQK010000054.1, forward strand.
TCGTTGCCTGCTTGCCCGCATAGGCCTCTTCCAGGGAGATTTCCATGTTGTAGCGCAGATCGCCGCCGCGCTGACGCGCCTGCTGGCCGCGCCGGCCGCCCATGAATTCGCCGAACATCTCCTCGAAAATGTCGGCAAAACCGCCGGCGGCTTCGAAGCCGCCGCGCCCGCCGCCGCCGCCATTCTCGAAGGCGCGATGGCCAAAGCGGTTATAGGCCGCGCGCTTCTGATCGTCCTTCAGGACGTCATAGGCTTCGCTGACTTCCTTGAATTTGTGCTCGGCCGCCGCATCGCCCGGATTGCGATCCGGGTGATACTTCATGGCCAAGGACCGATAGGCCTTTTTGAGTTGGTCGGCGTCCGCCTCACGCGGGACGCCGAGCGTTTCGTAGTAATCCTGCTTTGCCATCGCTCTTTATGCACTCGCCCGGCAGCGTCATGCCCCAGCATCACGCCCCAACATTGCACCACAAGGCCCACTTGGCGTTCCGGCCGCCCCCGCTGTAGCCGCTGCGTTGCGGCCACCACGTTGCGGCGTGTAACGGGCCCCCGCCCGCATGGCTTCCTACCAGATAACCGGCTTCCTACCAGATAAAACGGCTGGCCCTCAACCACTCCCTTGCCGGAAGCCGGTTGAGGGCCGGGACGTCTCGAGCTTTAGCTCGCCTTCTTGTCCTTGTCGTCGACTTCCTCGAAATCGGCGTCGACGACCTTTTCGCTGCCGTTGCCGGCATTGGCGTCACCGGAAGGACCCTGGCCTTCGCCGCCAGGGCCTTGGCCACCTTGGCCTTGGGGGGCGCCGCCATCACCAGGCTGCTGGGCCTTGTAGAGCGCTTCGCCGATCTTCATCGAGATCTCGGTCAGCGCCTGGGTCTTGGCTTCGATATCGGCCGCATCCTCGCCGGCGAGCGCTGTCTTGAGCGCCGCCACCGCCTGCTCGGCCGCCTGCTTGTCCGCCGCCGGAACCTTGCCCTCGTTCTCCTTCAGGCTGCGCTCCGTCGTATGCACCAGGCCTTCGGCATGGTTGCGGGCCTCGACCAGAGCCTTGCGCTTCTTGTCGACTTCGGCATTGGCCTCGGCATCCTTCACCATCTTCTGGATGTCGGTTTCCGAGAGACCACCCGAGGCCTGGATACGGATCTGCTGCTCCTTGCCCGTGGCCTTGTCCTTGGCCGAGACATTGACGATGCCGTTGGCGTCGATGTCGAAGGTCACTTCGACCTGCGGCACGCCGCGGGGTGCCGCCGGCAATCCCACCAGGTCGAACTGACCCAGCAGCTTGTTGTCGGCCGCCATCTCGCGCTCGCCTTGGAAGACCCGGATGGTCACCGCCGTCTGGCCGTCCTCGGCCGTGGAGAAGACCTGGCTCTTCTTGGTCGGGATGGTCGTGTTGCGATCGATGAGGCGCGTGAACACGCCGCCCAGGGTCTCGATGCCCAGCGACAGCGGCGTCACATCCAGCAGCAGCACGTCCTTGACGTCGCCCTTCAGCACGCCACCCTGGATGGCAGCGCCGATGGCGACCACCTCGTCCGGGTTGACGCCGCGATGGGGCTCGCGGCCGAAGAACTGCTTCACCTCTTCGATGACCTTGGGCATGCGGGTCATGCCGCCGACCAGGATCACCTCGTCGATTTCCGAAGCCTTGAGGCCGGCATCCTTGAGCGCCGCCCGGCAGGGCTCGATGGTCTTCTGGATCAATTCGCTCACCAGCGCCTCGAGCTTGGCGCGGGTGATCTTGATGACCAGATGCTTCGGCCCGGTCGCATCCGCCGTGATGAACGGCAGGTTGACCTCGGTCTGGGTAGCGCTGGAGAGCTCGATCTTGGCCTTCTCGGCCGCTTCCTTCAGACGCTGAAGGGCGAGCTTGTCCTTGCGCAAGTCGATGCCGTTCTCTTTTTTGAACTCGTCGGCGAGGTAGTCGATGATCCGGGCGTCGAAGTCCTCGCCGCCCAGGAAGGTATCGCCATTGGTCGACTTGACCTCGAACACGCCGTCGCCGATCTCGAGAACCGAGACGTCGAAGGTGCCGCCGCCCAAGTCATAGACCGCGATGGTGCCGCTGCCCTTTTTCTCCAGCCCATAGGCGAGCGCGGCCGCGGTCGGCTCGTTGATGATGCGCAGCACCTCGAGGCCGGCGATGCGCCCGGCATCCTTGGTCGCCTGGCGCTGGGAATCGTTGAAATAGGCGGGAACGGTAATGACGGCCTGGGTCACCTTTTCACCCAGATAACTTTCCGCCGTCTCCTTCATCTTCTGCAGGATGAAGGCGCTGATCTGCGAGGGCGAATACTTGCTGCCGCGGGATTCGACCCAGGCATCGCCATTGTCGCCGGTGATGATCTTGTAGGGTACCAGGCCACGATCCTTCTGGGCCATCGGATCGTCGTAGCGCCGGCCGATCAGGCGCTTGATGGCGAAGAGGGTGTTTTCCGGATTGGTGACCGCCTGGCGCTTTGCCGCCTGGCCGACCAGGCGTTCGCCCGAATCGGTGAAGGCCACCATGGAGGGCGTGGTGCGCGCGCCCTCGCTGTTCTCTATCACCTTGACGTCCTTGCCTTCCATGACGGCGACGCAGGAGTTCGTGGTGCCGAGGTCGATGCCGATGACTTTGCTCATAGTTCTATCCCTTTCTTAGGCGGATATGGCCTGGAGGCCGATCAACCAGCCCTCCGGGCAATCCCCATAACCATTTAACCCGTCGGGATATATAGGGAGGTACCCCGGACACGCAAGCCGCAAGGGTTAATAAAAGTACCCGTGGAAAGGCCCAATTTTGCTGGAGTCTGGGGCTGGCAACATAGTCCCGCATGCGCGGGTTTTCAGCCCCTTTCAACTCCGTCATGCCCGCCATTGCGATCGGCCAAGGCGGACCCTAAGCTCGCTGGCCATGGCCCAAAGCGACCCCGGCAAAAGCGGCATCTACCGGATCATCCGGCTGGTTGCGGCCATCGACTTCCTGGT
>DASXQK010000055.1:0-15556 GCA_036493015.1 Dongiaceae bacterium
ATGTCGATGATCTTCATCTCGCACAATCTCAGCGTCGTGCGGCACATCAGCCACCGGATCATGGTGTTGTATCTGGGCCGGGTAGCGGAACTCGCCGATCGCGACCAGCTCTACCGTAACCCGCGCCATCCCTATACCCAGGCGCTGATCTCGGCCGTGCCCATCCCCGACCCGGATCTGGAGCGCGGCAAGCAGCGCATCGTGCTGAAGGGCGACCTGCCCTCGCCGCTCAACCCGCCCAGCGGCTGTGCCTTCCGGACCCGCTGTCCCAAGGCAACCGAAATCTGCACCAATGAGAGGCCGGATCTGCTGGCCATCGAGAAGGGCCACCAGGTCGCCTGCCATCACTGGGACGAATAGCCCCTTTCGTTCGCGGAAAGCGACTCAGCCGAGCCCGACAGCCTGCATGTAGACCTCGAGCAGCGCCTCCTGCTCCTGCCGGTCGGCGCTATCCATTTTGCGCAGCTTGACGATCTGGCGCATGACCTTGGTGTCATAGCCGGCGGATTTCGCCTCGGCATAGACCTCGCGGATATCGCCCGATGTGGCGGCGCGCTCTTCCTCCAGCCGCTCGATCCGCTCGATCAATGATTTCAGGCGCTCTGCTTGAACGCCGCCCTTGCCCGCCATGCCTGGTCCCTCTTCTGGATCGCAACACTTCCGCCAGCCGAATCCCCGGCGCTTGCGGAGGGCGGAAGATATCGGCCGCGTCATTCAGGGGCAAGGCTTGCGGGGGGCCGAAATTTCGCAGATTTTCGCCGGCAGGGATGAATTGCACCGGCTTTTCGCCGCCAAGGATTTATTTCGCTGGCTTTTCGCCAGCCAGGAATATTTCCGCGAGTCTGGCGTTATCGAAGCAAGGGCGCTGGACGGGGGGCCCGGTCGCTTCATTCGCCATCATCGGAGAGTAATCATGACCAATCGTTTGCTATCTATCCCTCTGGCCGCCCTTCTGGCCGATCGCCGTGCCCTGCTGCTGGGCAAGGCGGGGCTTCTGGCCCTGGCCTTGACGCTGGCGCCGACCATTCTTTCCGGTCACGGCCTGTTGGGCGATCAGGCCTTCGCGGCCAATGACGTGCCAGGCGCCGACGATCCGGTCGGTCACGACGCGAATGATGATAACGGCGTCGATCCTGCTGGCCACGACGTCAATGACGATAACGGTGTCGATCCCGCCAATCACGACGCCAATGACGATAACGGTGACGACAACGGCACCGGCACTGCTTCGGCAAATCGAGGCCCGTCTGCCAATAGCGGTCCCGGCAACAGCGATGGCGGTTCCAACAGTGGGTCCGGCGATGGTTCCAGCGGTGGCTCGGGCAGCGGCGGATCTGGCGATGGGGGTTCTGGCGGCGGGAATTCCGGTAGCGGACATGGCGGCAATAGCGGGAGTGGCGGCGACTAGCACGTCAGCGGCCGCATAAAAAAGGGTGCCGGTAGCGTCTGATCGCCTCAGGTTGAACCAATGTGAGGCGTGAATCAGCCGCTGCTTAAATAGAAAAGGGGCGCCGGTCAGGCGCCCTTTTTCCGACGTGCTTGCCTCAATGCTTGTGCGGATCGCCGGCTTTGGCCGCCAGTTCGCGCAACGCCGGAATGCCGTCGCCCTTTTGATGCTTCGTCTTCCAGGCCTCATAGGGCATGCCATAAATCAGCTCGCGCACGGCGGGATCGCTGAGCGTCATGCCGCGCTCCTCGGCGGCGGCGCGATACCATTTCGACAGGCAGTTGCGGCAGAACCCGGCAAGATTCATCAGATCGATGTTCTGAACATCGGTGCGCTCGCGCAGATGCTGCACCAGGCGGCGGAAGGCGGCAGCCTCGAGCTCGGTTTGGGTCTTCTCGTCCATCTTGTTCCCTCCTCCAGGCAACAGGATGGATATCTAGACATCCGGGCAGGGCGGTTCAACGGCTAATCGCGGCCAAGAATACCGCGGCGGGTGGCCTCACCAACCCTCGTCGTCTGCTATTTCCAGAGATGCAGCTTGGCTCGCATCACCGTACCGGTCGCGATCTGCTGCTCGTGCTGTGCGATCCAGGCGTCTGCCGCATCCTGGGTCGTGAACCCCGTCACTTTGACCTGCGGCGCTTCGGGAAGGGTTACCTCGACGACGAAGGAGCCCTCGGGAAGGGAAATGACCTTATAGGTCGCTCCCAGATGGGGATGTTGCTTTTGCATTCTAGGGTGCCGTTTCGCGAATCGAATAAGGGGAATTGCTCAAGCGCCCGGGGTGGCGACCCGTCATGCCACTTTCTCACTGGCACGAATCATGTTGGCCGTCACGAAGACGACGCCACCGGATGGCGTTGCCGCGATTACGCTGTTCAAGGCGCGCAGCAGGAAGGGGATGCTTTCACGAAATGCTCTCAATGTGTCCTCTCGGCTTTCACTGTCAGGCTTGCAGAACTCCGTGATGACGGAGTTCTGAACGTCCAAAATCGCACTCCCCTCGCTGCGAAACACCGTGACGCGAATCCGCGGCTCGACGGCAAAGCTGCGGGGAATGTATCGCAGTTCTACTTCCGGCACCATTTTCGGCACCCTCCCTTCCCGCGCGGCCAGCAATGCGAGAAACCTGCACGGCCCCTTGGCGGGGGGCGAGACTGGCGACAAGGTGAGCGGATCCCATACAGCAACCGTGTCAGGCATTCAGTCAATAAATCCGGTGGAGAAACTTGGTACAAAACTTACATTCGGCCATCGGAATTCAGGTCGCGGTTAAGCGTTCTTGTGTACAAAAACAGACAGTCTAATAACTGGGACTTGTCCTCTGCATTGGCGTAGCGTGATGTACCGTTTGCTAAGCGCCTGGGGCGCGGACGGTTGAGAGACAGATGAGGCGCTCTTCCCCCGATAGGGAAAGAGCCATGCCGCAAATTTCAGCAAGTACCGAGCCTTATAACCGCCTCCTCAAACGTCTTTCGCGCGACGACTTTGCGCTGCTGGCGCCGCATTTGGAGTCCGTCGATCTTCCGCTGCGGATGAAACTCGAAATCCGCAATCGGCGGATCGAGCATGTCTATTTCCCCCGAAGCGGTTTTGCCTCCGTTGTGATCAACGGCAACAATGGCAATAGCATCGAGGTTGCGCTGATCGGACGAGAGGGAATGACGGGGCTTGCGGTGCTGATGGGCACCGACCGAGCGCCCTATGACATTTTCATCCAGTTTACCGGCGAGGGGTTCAGGATGAGTGTCGACGGCCTGCGGCGCGTCATCGCGCGAAACCCGCGGCTGCACAATACCTTGCTGCGCTACGGCCATGCCTTCATCGTTCAATCGGCTTATACCTCGCTGGCGAACGCCCGATTCAGAATGGACGAACGTCTCGCCCGCTGGCTGCTGATGGCCCACGACCGTGTCGAGAATGACGAGATGCTGCTGACCCATGAATTTCTCGCCCTCATGCTCGGCGCGCGGCGGCCTGGCGTTACCGTGGCATTGAATCATTTGGCGGACCGCGGCCTGATCCGGACAAGCCGCGGAACCGTAACGATGCTGGATCGCAAAGCGCTTGAGAAGGTTGCCAACGGTGCCTATGGCGGGCCTGAAGCCGAGTTCCAGCGTCTGTTTGGCTGATCCCGGCTGCAAGCCAGGCAGCGATCAGAGTCCCTTGACCGTATCCTCGATCAGCATGTCGACCACCACCTGAAGCGCCTCGTGGTTGCTGGCGCCCTGGTCGATGGCCGCCTTATGGGCTGCGAGCTGGCGATGGGCGCTGGTGCCCCGCTTCAGGATATCGCGCGCGGCCGCCACTTCCGCTTCGCAGCCGAAGACTTGGGCATCCTCATGTACCAGTTCGATCAGCTCGTCCAGCAGCTCGGCATAGGGCACGATTCGGCCCTTGCCGAAATCAACCAGCCCTTCATCGAAGCCATAACGCTGGGCGCGCCAGCGGTTCTCGTTGACCAGCAAAGCGGCATAGCGCCGCCAGCGCTGATTGGCGCGCTTCAGGCGCCAGAGCATGCGCAGCAGGCAGCGATAGAGAGCGGCGATGGACATGGCATCGTCGAGGCGCGTGCAGACGTCGGAGATGCGCATCTCCAGCGTCGGAAACCGCACGCTGGGGCGTAGATCCCACCACAGTTTCGTGCCGTCCTCGATCAAGCCTGCATTCACCATCACTTTCAGATGACGCTCGAACTCGCCCCAACTCTCGAACAGCTCGGGCAGGCCAGTGCGCGGCATCTCGTCGAATACGGCGATGCGATAGGATTTAAGCCCCGTATCTTCGCCGCCCCAGAACGGCGATGAGGTGCTGAGCGCCAGCAGATGCGGCAGGAAATAGGTCATCTGCCCCATCAGGTCGATGCGCATATCCGGATCGGCCAGGCCCACATGTACATGCATGCCGCAGATCACCAGCCGGCGCGCCGGCGCCTGGATGTCACGGGCGAGCATCCGATAGCGTTCCCGGTCGGTGGTCTTCTGGCGGCTCCAGTCGGCGAAGGGGTGGCTGGAGGCGGCGATGGGCGCCAGATCGTAACGCGCCGCGACATCGGCAACGTTGCGGCGCAGATGGGCGAGCTGGCCCCTCGCCTCGCCCAGGGTCTGGCAGACAGTGGTGCCGACTTCGATCTGGGCGCGCAGGAATTCCGGGCTCACCTGCCCCTGCACCAGCGCCTGGCATTCGCTCAGCATGCCAGGCGGCGGATCGCTGGCAAGATCGCGGCTGGCGCGATCGACCAGCAGATATTCTTCCTCGATCCCGATGGTGAAATCCGGCGTGCTCACGCCTCTATCCCTTTGTTTACGCCCTCGGCAAAGATCTGCTCCAGGATCGGCGCCAGACGCTCAGCCCAGGCCTCGGCGCCATGATGGGTATCGATCATATCCTGGCGCATTTCGATCAGCGCAAAGGGCAATCCCATCTCTTCGCCATGCGCCATCATGCCATAGCCGCGCCCATGGCGGCCGTCATAAGGCTCGTTATCGCCGACGGTGAACGTGGGATCGCGGCGCAAGGCACGGATCAGACGCTGTGCCACGCGCCGGTCGCGATTGGCCAGGATGCCGATATGCCAGGGGCGCTCGAACCCATCCATGACCGGCGTGAAGCTGTGCAGCGAGACGATGATCGGCTGATCGCCGGCGGCACGGCGGGCGGCAATCCAGCCTTCGATCGCCCGCTGATAGGGCCAGAAGCAGGCATCGGCCCGCTGTTTTCGGTCGGCATCGCTCAGGCCTCGATTGCCGGGGACGGCGACGCCGTCGGACTCCTGCGGGATCGAGGTTGGATCATCCAGCTGGCGGTTGCAGTCGATGACCAGCCGCGAATAGCCGGACAGGATCGCGGCCGCGCCGAGGCGCTGCGAGAGACGCCGCGTCACATCGGCGGCACCGATATCCCAGGCGATATGCAGCCGGCGCTGGCCTTCATCCAGGCCGAGATTCCCGAGCGCTGCCGGAATCGCCGCCGAGGCATGATCGCAGATCAGCAGGCCCTGCACGCGCGCCCGCGCGATGCAGAGTTCAAAAGCTGGTGGATCGCCGGGGGCAAGCAGCGTCGATTGTGCTGTCATCGCGGCTGACTAGAGCAAATCACCCGGATGGCTGCAATGTTGCCTGCACAAGGCTCATCTGCTTGATCGGCTGCCGGTGCTGGCCTAAAACCGCGCAGCCCTTTGGAGAGCGCCATGTCGGCCTACACCTTCTTCTGCGTCGATGCTCATACCTGCGGCAATCCCGTCCGCGTGGTCGCGGGTGGCGCCCCACCCTTGCCGGCCAGGAATGCCAGCGAACGGCGCAGCCGCTTCATGGCCGAGTATGACTGGATCCGCACCGGCCTGATGTTCGAGCCGCGCGGCCACGACATGATGTCGGGTTCGGTGCTCTATCCTGCCACCCGCGAGGATTGCGACACGGGCATCGTTTTCATCGAGACCAGCGGGTGCCTGCCCATGTGCGGCCATGGCACCATCGGCACGGTGACGGTGGCGGTCGAACGCGGCCTCGTCAACCCGCGCAAGGACGGCGAGCTGCGCCTCGACACTCCTGCCGGCCTTGTCGAAGCGACCTACAAGCGCAAGGGCGAGCATGTGGAATCCGTGCGTCTCACCAACGTGCCCGGCTATCTCCATGCCGAGGGCGTGGTGATCGATTGCCCGGGGATCGGCGAACTCGCCTTCGATGTTTCCTATGGCGGCAACTTCTACGCCATCCTCGAGCCGCAGAAGAATTATCGCGACATGGCCGATTTCTCGCCGGGCGATATCCTGCGGCTTTCGCCCATCATGCGCCGGCTGTTGAACGAGGCGATCACGCCGGTGCATCCGGAGAATCCGACCATCAAGGGCGTCAGCCATATCCTGTGGACCGGCAAGCCTCGCGATCCGAAGGCCCATGCCCGCAACGCCGTGTTCTATGGCGACAAGGCCATAGACCGCAGCCCCTGCGGCACCGGCACCTCCGCGCGCATGGCCCAGCTCGCCGCCCGCGGCAAGCTCAAGGTCGGCGACGAGTTCATCCATGAGAGCATCATCGGCAGCCTCTTCAACGGCCGCATCGAGCGCGCTGCGAAAGTCGGTAACCACGATGCCATCGTTCCCAGCGTTGAAGGCTGGGCACGCATCACCGGCTACAACACGATCTTCATCGACGACCGCGATCCCTACGCCAAGGGGTTCCAGCTGGTTTAGTGGTCGACGCTCGTGCCGAGCCCCTGCAAGGGGCGCCCAAGGACTGCCCTCTCATGACCACCGCCTCGATCTCCTCCGAAGCCGCGATTACCCCTCCTGCCCGCCGCGGCGCGCGTTATGCGCTGCCCGTCCTGCTTTTGGGCGCGGTGCTGATTTCGTTTTCCGGTATTTTCGTCCGCCTCTCCGAACTCGGACCCACGGCCACGGCCTTCCATCGGCTGTTCCTGGCGCTGCCGATCTTCTGGCTGTGGATGGCAATCGAGGCGCGCGGTAATCCGCAGTCCCTGCCGCGGCGTTCGTCCGACTGGGCGCTGCTGGCGCTGTGCGGCCTCATGTTCGCCGGCGATCTCGTCTTCTGGCATTGGTCGCTGCGCATGACCAGCGTTGCCAATTCGACGCTGCTGGGAAATTCCGCGCCCATCTTCGTCACGGTCGCCGGCTGGCTGCTGCTCGGCCAGCGCTTCAGCCTGGTCTTTCTGTTGGGCCTCGCCTTGGCGATCGCCGGCGCGGTCGTCGTCGTCGGCATCAGCTTCGATCACGGACAAAGGCCGTTCTTCGGCGATCTCCTGGCCGTCGTCGTGGGCGCATTTTACGGCGCCTACATCATGCTGGTCGGGCGCCTGCGCGGACGCTTTTCCACCGCCACCGTGCTGGGCGTCGGCGGCATTGCGACATGCCTCACATTGCTCGCCATCGCCGTTGCGTCCGGAGAAAGCCTGACGCCGCATTCGCTCCATGGCTGGCTCGTGCTGTTCGGGCTTGCCTGGCTGATGCAGGTGGCGGCCAGCAGTGCCATCGCCTGGTCGCTGGCCCATCTGCCTGCCGCTTTCGGCTCGGTCGCGCTTCTGGTCAATCCGGTTGCCGCCGCCATCTTTGCCTGGGCCGTGCTGGGTGAACAGATCAGCCCCTTGCAGGCAGCGGGCGGCGGGGTCGTACTTGCCGGAATCGCACTCGCCCGCCAGGGCAGCGTATCAAGCGGCAGCATCAAGAATCGCTAACGGCCGCTGCGCAGCGGCCAGGCCTCGCCCTGATCGAAGCGCAGCGGCATGGCGCCACGCAGCCATTGCCCGTGCGAGGGAAAGAAGCGCCAGAGCCGCTCCGCACCTGGCAACGCCGCTACATCCAATCCATCCCAGACGATCTCGGTCCGTCCGGTGATCTGCAGCACATCGCCATTGGCGAAATCGACGAATAGCAGCCCGGCCTTTGGATTGACCGCGAGATTGCCCAGGGTATTGAAATACCGGTTGCCGCTGTAATCCGGCACGGTGATCGTGCCATCGCCAGCTATTCGAAGAAATCCCTCCGGCCCGCCGCGATGGGAAATATCGACGCCATGACTCGGTCCCTCGCCCGGCGCTTGCGAGGCGATAAAGAACGTGTCGGCACGCGCGATCAGCGCACGGGCTGAATCCGGCAACCCCTGGAAAGTCTCGCGCGCCGGCATCGCCACGGGCTTGAACGCCAGATAATCGCGGGCGTGGATATACTGCGGACAGTTCCCGAAGCTGAGATCGACGGCGACCGAGAATCCGGTCTCGCCAGCGGCGATGACCCGGCCGTTCATGCGGTTCCGCCGGCGCGTCGGTAGCTCGATCCCGAGAACGGCGACCTGCGCCCCGGGCTTCAGGGCCGCCAGCAGGGGGTCGCCAGGAAACGGCAGCACATCGATGTCCAGCCGACGCGGATCCAGGCTGCTGGCAAAACCCGGCAGCCCCGCCAGCAGCGAGGCCCAGGGCCAGCCCTGGTCGTCCACCGAACCCACCAGCAGGAAAGGCAGCTGGGCGAAGAAGAACCGGTGCTGATCCGCCATCGCATCGCGCAGGCTGTGGCGCCCGGCCCGCTCCATCTTGTCGGCTAGGCCGATGCGTTCATGCAGTGCTCGCTCGCCCTCATGCCAGCGCGAGGGCCATGTTTCGGGGCTGCCGTCGTCATGCGTCGTGTTTGCCATGACGGGAAAATGGTCGGTTTGCGGATTTGCCTCAATAAGCGTAATTTGACCTACATTATTGCGATAAATGGAATAATAAATGGACCGGCTGGAAGCCCTGTCAGTCTTCGTCGCGGTTGCCGAGCGGGGCAGCTTCGTGGGCGCTGCCCGATATCTGGCGCGCTCGCCTGCCGCCGTGACCCGGGCCATTGCCGGGCTCGAGGATCGCCTCCAGACCCGACTTTTCAACCGCACCACCCGGGCGGTCGCGCTGACCGATGCCGGCGCGCGCTATCTCGGCCTCTGCAAGCGCGCCCTGGCGGAGTTCGAAGAACTGGAAGTCTCGGCCGCGGGCGAACGCGCCCAGCCGCAAGGCCTTATCACCGTGACCGCGCCGGAGCTCTTCGGCCGCCTGCACATCCTGCCCATCGCGCTTGCCTTCATGGGTCGCTACCCGGCGGTCAAGGTCACGCTGCTGCTGCTGAACCGCATCGTCTCCTTCGTCGATGAAGGCATCGATCTCGGCCTGCGCATCGCCCATCTGCCCGATTCATCCATGGATGCGATCCTGGTGGGCCATGTGCGCCGCATTGTCTGCGCCAGCCCGGATTACCTCGCCCGCCGCGGCACGCCGAAGAAGCCGGCGGAGCTGGCCGGGCACGATGTGATCTCGACGTCCGCAGCGAGACCGGCAAGCGAGCGCTGGACCTTTGGCGACGGCAGAAGCGCGATCCATGTCGCGGTCGAACCGCGGCTGGCCGTCAGCACGGCACAGGCGGGGCTGGATGCCGCGGCATCGGGCGGCGGCATCCTTCGCCTGCTCTCTTATCAGGCGGAAGCGCTCGAGAAGAGCGGCGGCTTGGTGCGGATTCTCTCAGGCTTCGAGCCGCCGGCGATCCCGATCCATATCGTCCATCCCGCCGGGCGCTATCTGGCGCCCAAGCTGCGGCTCTTCATCGATGACTGCGTCGAGACCCTGCGCGGCAAATTCGGCGGTGCGGACTCTCAGCCGATATAGTTCTCGACGATCTTCTCGTCGCGGACCTTGGCGTCGTTCGGGTCCTGGCCCGCGGCGCGGCGTGCGCGGCGCTGACGCAGCAGGTCCCAGCACTGATCCAGCGTCACCTGCAGATGCTTGAGACGCGCCTTGTCGGAATCGCTGGCCTTTCCGGCAGATTCCTTTTCGAACAGCTCATGCTCCTCGCGGGCCAGCTCGTCGATCTTGCTCATCACCCGATGGTCTTCCATGACCTGTCTCCTTTGTCTCTGCTGTCTTACTTACCTTGGCGCAAACCTGGCCGTTGTCCAGCCTAAGCCGCCAAAAGACCTTCCTGGCGAAGATCGGCCATCGCCGCCTCGATGCTCTGGCGCAGGATGCCCACCAGCTCGTCCACCTGGGCCCGCGTCAAGATGAGCGGCGGCGAGATGATGTTGAGCGCGCCGATGGGCCGCACGATCAGGCCGCGGGCCTCGCAATGGCGCGAGATGCGCCGGCCGATATCGATCTCATCGGCAAACAACTCGCCGGTCTTGGGATCGGCGACGTTCTCCACACACATCATGAAGCGTTTGCCGCGCACATCGCCGACGATGGGTAGGTCGCGCAGCTCGTTCAGCTTCGCTTCGAGATAGGGCCCGACGGTCTGCACATGGCCGCAGATATTCTCGCGCTCCATCAGCGCGATATTGGCCAGTGCTGCGGCGCAGGCGATGGGGTGGCCCGAATAGGTATAGCCATTGGTGAACCAGCCGTTCGGATCGGCGGCGCTGATCGTCTCGTGGATCGCATCGGAATAGATGCAGGCGCCCAGCGGCTGATAGCCGGAGGTCAGGCCCTTGGCGCAAACCAGGATGTCCGGCTCGATGCCGAAGACATCCTTGGAAGCAAACATATGGCCCAGCCGGCCGAAGCCGGTGACGACCTCATCCGAGATATAGATTACGTCGTGGCGCCGGCAGACCTCCATGGTCCTGCGGTGATAGCCCTCCGGGGGCACCATCACGCCCCCTGCCCCCAGCACCGGCTCCGCGAAGAAACAGGCGACGTTATCGGCGCCCAATTCCAGGATCTTGTCTTCCAGTTCCTTGACCAGCCGGTCGCAGAAGGCCGCCTCGCTCATGCCCTTGGGCCGGCGATACACATTCGGCGCCGAGACGTGATGGATCCAGTCAGAGATGAATTCCAGATGCGGGCTGCGATCGCCAGGCTTGCCGGAGATCGAGCCGGTCAGATAGGTGCTGCCGTGATAGCCGCCCAGACGCGCGATGACGTGGCGCTTGGAACATTTGCCGCGCCGGCTCTGGTAATACTGGACCAGCCGCACCGCCGTGTCGTTGGCCGTGGAACCGCCGCAGGTAAAAAAGACATGGTTCAGTGGACCCGGCGCGAGTTCGGCAAGCTTTGCCGCCAGTTCCGCGGCCGGCACGTTGGTGGTGTCGACGAAGGGGCTGAAATAGACCAGCCGACGCGCCTGATCGACCATCGCCTGGATGATCTCTTCCCGGCCATAACCCATGTTCACGCACCACAGCCCGCCGATGCCGTCGAGATAGCGCTTGCCGGATATATCGTAGACATAGGCGCCTTCGCTGCGCGCCATCACCAGCGATCCATCCTTCTTGAATGAATCGAAATGAGTCCAGGGATGCAGAAAGTGATCCCGATCCTTGCGCCAGATATCCTGCGGATCGACTTGATCCAGGCTCGCGGCCCAAACGCCTGTCATGATGTCCCTCGGATTGTCCGATTGTTTCATGAGTGGTCTAGCATGGGCCTTGCATGGGCTCCACCCCCGCCGAACGCAGAGGTGATAAGCTCATCGGGCGATGATTCAGATTACGTCGACCATTGCCATCGATGAGTCCGAGATCGAAGAAAGTTTCATTCGATCCCCCGGACCCGGCGGCCAGAACGTCAACAAGGTCGCCAGCGCCGTGCAGCTGCGCTTCGATCTTGCCCGTAATACGTCGCTTCCGGCCGATGTGAAGGCAAGGTTGGTCGGGCTGGCCGGAAGCCGCCTCACCCGTGAAGGCGTGTTGCTCTTCACCGCCCATGCCTATCGCTCGCAGGAACGTAATCGCCAGGAAGCGCTGGCGAAGCTCCTCGAGCTTATCCGGCAGGCAACGGTGAAGCCGCGGCCGCGGCACAAGACCAGGCCAACCCGCTCCTCGAAGCTGCGCCGGCTCGACAGCAAGACCCGTCACGCGAGAAACAAACAGCTGCGCCGCAGCACGGCCGACGATTAATCCGGCATCGCTGTGTGCCGTCGATGTTACGACGCCCGCTCCTCGACTTGATGGATGACCACGCCGGTCAGGGGATCGACTTCGCATTGCCACGGTTCGCGGGCGATGACGCCGCGCGCATAGTCGAGGCCCGCCTGCCAGCGGCCGCGAATGCCGCCCTCGCTGAAATCGATATCCTTGGTGTGATCTTCGTTATCCAGACGCGGCGCCAGCAGGCGCACCAGGTGCATGGTCGTGCCGCAGCCATAATCCGTCAGTTCCTTGATCTGCGGACTGTCCGATTGTTCTTTCGGCAGGCGCTTGGCGAGTTCGCGAATGACATGGCGCAACCGATGGATCTGCTGCTGACGGGCGACATGACTGAGCCCGCGGCTCGAATACTGTATGTCCTTCTGCCGGCCCAGTACCTGCCAGATCGTTTCCGGTGCCGGCCCGCTGGGTTGCCACATGTTGACGGAGAAGATCAGCGAATTCAGGCGCGGCCGGTCGTCGAACACGACTTCGACCGGCGTATTGGAATAGATGCCGCCATCCCAATAGGGTTCGCCGTCGATATCGACGGCCGGAAAGGCGGGCGGCAATGCGCCCGATGCCATGACATGGCGCACATCCAGCGGCATGTGACGGCTGTCGAAATAACGCATGGCGCCGGTGGCGGCGCTGACGGCGCCCGTCGTCAGCCGGACATGCCGGCTGTTCAGGTAATCGAAATCGATCAGCCCGCTAAGCGTCTCCTTCAGCGGTTCGGTTGAATAGAATGCGGCGCGTTCGATGCCTTGGGGATAATGGATGCCGAAAAGCGCGCCGGGATTTGGCAGAAAGAATCCGGGAACCCCTTGGGTCACGATTCCCAGATTGGCGATCGCGCCATTGAAGGCGCTGGCCCACAGATCGGCGATGCTCGGCCGGTTGCGCACGCGGCGCCAGAATTCGGCCAGCCGGGGCAATCGGTTTGCCGGCTCGTTTCCAGCGATCAGCGCGCCGTTGATGGCGCCGATCGAGGTCCCGATCACCCATTCGGGTTCGATTCCCGCCTCGCACATTGCCTCGTACACGCCAGCCTGATAGGCGCCGAGAGCGCCACCGCCCTGCAGCACCAGAACGATCTGCCCCGCCGAGTGGGTTTTTGGCGACGCCGCGGGCCGAGCCTTCGTCGTGCTTTTCCGGGTCGCTAGTGTCGTGGTCATTTGCTTGCTTCCTTCAATTGGCCGCGGGCGCCTGGCCGGCAGCGAGTGCACGGCTTTGCGCGGCGATTTCATCGTCGATACGGGCAAGGTCGCGGCGCGTTGCCGCCGATTGTTCGGCATAGCTGTCGGCGCCGCCGAGAACAGCGCGGCAGGCCGGCGTATCGAGACGGGATGCGATCTCGGCCTGGGTCGGCTGGATGCGATGGCCCATGACGATTGAATCATTGGCGAAGCAGGCATGCGAACCCTCTTGCGCATGAAGTGGTCCGGCAACGCCGGCGCAGCCGGCTGAGAGCCACAAAAGCTGTATTCCGCCGCGCATGAGATGCATGAAACCCTCCGCGACAGCGCTGCCAGTACGGCCGCTGTCAGGGTCTCAGGATTGGCGATTGCCGCTTACAACGGAAATGCCGAGCTTCTATGGATTTCATAATGCCGCGGCATGATGGCGGGCCTGGCGACAAGCCAGGCCGGATCAACGGCTTGAGCGTTAAGGCTGGTCGGAAGCGTAGACTTCGATGCGCACCGGCGCCGTGCCGCGCTGGAGAATGCCGAGCGCCATCGCCGCGGCTTCCGACAGATCGACGATGCGACCGGAGACGAAGGGCCCGCGATCGTTGATGCGCACCTTGACCATCTTGCCGGTGGAGGGCGCACTCACCCGCAAGACCGTATAGAAGGGCAGATTGCGGTGCGCCGCCGTCAGGGCGTGGATATCCAGCGGTTCGCCGCTCGCCGTGCGATGGCCCTGCTGTTTGGGCCCATAGATCGAGGCAAGCCCGCTTTGCGCGAAGGTCGGCTGTTCCACGGGCGCGGCAGCCGGCGGCGATGGCGGTGGCGGCGACGGGGGTGCGATGATCGGTGCCGGTGGCTGCACCGCGCAGGCCGCCAGCAGCCCGAGCAGGGCCAGCATGGCCCAACGCTGTGTCCCGGCATATTTAAAGCGCGCCCGCCGGTAGGCAGGCCCCGCATCCGCCGATCTCATTCCGCGATCCCCCTTAGGCGACGATTCCTAGCGGTCCGGATCACTCATGGCAAATACGTCTATTTCGATGACCATCTCAGGATAAGCCAGAACCGGCAGCGGAATGCCCGTGGTGGCCGGACCGGGCTCGGAGAAGAACGACGAACGGATCGAGAGATTCTTGTGCAGATCGTTGCCGCCGCATTGACCTTCGTACATCGCGATGACCTTGCAGACATCCCCATAATCGGCGCCGAGATCGTGCAGGATCGTGCCGATATGGGTCATGGCCTGGCGCGCTTGGGCGGCGAGATCGTTCGGACTGACGGCCTGCCCTTTCTTGCTCAGTGAAACCTGCCCGCCCAGGAAAATCATGTCCACGCATTTGAGGCCATGCTTATAGGGAAGATGAACGGTCCAGTCCCAAAGGGAATCTGGCCAGGAATGGCGGCGCGGCAGATGCGCTCCATCCTCGCCCAGCATCGCCACCGCCTCGATCTTGATCTGCTGGCCCTGTCGGGCATGGGCGGGGATCGGGATTCCTGTCGCCGCCGGCCCCGGTTCGCTGAAATGGGCGGCGCAGGCCAGGGCCGCCGGTTCGAAATCCTCGACGGTGCCGTGGCCGACATACCAGCGGTTCACCTTGACCACATCGTCAAAGCTTGCGCCGAAATGGGTCAGCGCCCGGCCGATCTGGCGCATTACCTGTTTGGTCTGGTCGACGATCTTGCCGGGATGGAGAATGCCGCCCTTCTCGTCCGCCGGCGATTGGGCGCTGACATAAATCATTTTGCCGCAGCGCACAGCCTGGGCGAAATGGCCCGGCAGCGGCGATAGCCCCGTTGTGGGCGCATAGCTGCGCGCGAGTCTGGCATTGTCCTCGCCCAGCATGGCGTAGCCCTCGATCTCCACCACCATTTCCGGATAGGCAAGATAGGGCACCGGGATCGCGGTGATCGCCGGCTTCGCTTCCGCCGGCAAGGTTGCTGCCACCATCTCCAGGAATCGGGTCTCATCGACGCTGCCATCGTTGACGTAGAAGCAGAGCAGCTTGACCAGATCGCCGAGAGAGGCATCCAGCTCCTGCAGCACCCGCCCGAAACTCGCCATGACGGCACTGGTCTGGCTCGCCAAATCGCCGGGATGGCGCACCGCGCCCTCGCTGGTCAAATCGACCTGGCCGCCGACCCAGATCATCTGGCCGCAGCGCACGCCATGCTTGTGGCTCACCTTGATCGGCCAGTCCCAATGACCCTTGGGCCAGACATGACGCTTCTTCATCGCAACTCTCCTGTTGATCAGTATTTCTTCATCCAGGCTTTCAGCAGCGCATTGTCGAGGGATTTTGCCCGGTGGGTCCATGCGGTTGCCACGGGCGGCGAATCCGCGACCCGGCGATCCATGACGGCGTCAAGCACCGCGCGCCGCTGGCCGTCGAAGACGAAGATGGCAAAGGCGAGCAGCCGGCCGTCACGCGCCGGAAAGAACCCGGCAAGGCCGCGCGCGTAATCCATCGTCCCGGTTTTGCCGGTGATCGGCCGGCTAGCGGACTTCGCTGACGGCTCGGCGATATCGCCATCGTCGTCGCGCT
>DASXQK010000056.1:0-7657 GCA_036493015.1 Dongiaceae bacterium
CAGCTGTTCGCCCTCGCTGAGTTCTCCAGCAAGAATACGGTTGCGCAGCGTCTCGGCTACGGATTCGGCGACGGTCTTGCGTTCAACAGTCGATCGCTTGGCGAACACGAATTCCTCGAATCATTAAGGCATCATTTATCACATAAAATACTACGAAAGCTTCCCCACAAAGCCTCACACAAAGATTTTGGCCGGCGTGTAACAGTTGATACAGAGTCGATACAGATTGACGCAGCCATTATGCATTATACGATGCGCGCCACACGGTCCGCGCCAACTGGCCGTCGGTTCAACGCCGGCCTCATCAGGAGGGAAAACCAATGTTAGACAATACGAGCCGCCGCTCGTTTTTGGCGCTGGCTTCGGCCGCCGCGACAACCGCCATGTTCGGCACGGCGCTGAAATCTGCGCGCGCCGAGGGCATGGTCGATGAAATCAAATGGGCGCTGCCGGCGATTCCCGACACGCTGTTCGTGCCCCATGCCTGGCAGACCTATACAGGTGCCATCATGTCGCTGGTGCAGGAAGGCCTGCTCGCCTTCGGCGACGATCTCGCATTGGTGCCGGCCGTCTCCGACACCTGGGAGCAGGTCGACCTTACTACGTTCAAGTATCACATCCGCGATGCCAAGTTCAGCGACGGCAGCGCTGTGACGCCGGACGATGTGGTCGCCAGCATGAAGCTGCATATGACGCCGGACGCCGGCTCGCAGCTCGCCCCCTTCTACACCTCGGTCGACAGCGTCAGCGCCTCGGGTGCCAACGAAGTCACGGTCAAGCTGAAGGCCCCGAACGTCCAGTTCCGCTATACCGTCGCTCATATGGCGGGCTTTATCTTCAAGAAGGCCCAGCTCGACCAGCATATGAAGGATATCGGCACGCCCCAGGTGCTGCCGATCGGCACCGGCCCCTACAAGCTGGTGGAATTCGCGCCGGCCGATCACGCGATCATGGAGATCAACGAGCATTACTGGGGTCCGAAGCCGCCGGCCAAGCGCATCAGCTTCCAGGCCATCGCCGATCGCCAGACCCGTCTGCTCGCCATGCAGAACGGCGATATCGACGGCACCTTCGATATCGCGATCTCCGATATCGATCAGTGGAAGCAACTGGCCAACGTCAAGGTCATCACCGCACCTTCGCTGGGCTTCTATTGCCTGACATTGGACAACACCACGGCACCGTTCGACGACGTGCATGTGCGCCGCGCGATCGCCTATTCGATCGACCGCGCGGGCCTTGTCCAGGCGCTGCTGAAGGGCAATGGCGAGCCCGCCTGGGTGATCGATTCCCCCAGCATGTGGGCGGGCATCCTGCCGGCCGACGATGTAAAGACCTTCTACGGCACCCTGAACAATTACGGGTTCGATCTGGAGAAGGCGAAGGCCGAGCTCAAGATGTCGAAGCATCCGGACGGATTCGAGATGTCGGTGCCGACATCGAAGGACGACCCCTACATGGTCAACATGATGCAGAGCGTCGCCGAGAACCTGAAGCAGATCGGCATCACCATGAAGGTGCAGGAGCTCGACAGCAACCAGTGGCTCGCCGGATATTTCCGCCACGAGAATATGGGCGCCCAGATCATGGCCTACTTCCCCGATTTCCCTGACGCGGCGAACTATCCCTATCTGTTCTACGCCAGCGCCAATGCGGTGAAGGACAACATGAACGGCTCGAACTACAAGAACGCGGAGGTCGACAAGCTTCTGACCGTGGCGACCCAGCAATCCGATCCCAAGGTGCGGGCCGACGCGCTGAAGCAGATCTTCAAGATCACCAATGACGATGTGGCGCTGGTGCCGATCTTCTGGCCGGCCACCGCCATGGCGATCAGCACGAAGTACAAGTTCACCGGGTTCAACGCCTTCTGGTCGAACACCCCCTGGGTGCTGCGCGGCTTTACCCAGGCCTGATCCTGGCGGGCTGACGAAAGTAAACGGGGCTGCGCCAAGGCGTGGCCCCGTTCAGCTATGCCCCGTTCAGCTATGATGGACAATAGTTTGCGCATCCTTCTTGGATGCCAGGACCGGAAAGCCTGCCGATGACCGGGTTGATCGCCTGTCTCGATGCGCTGGAGCGCATCAAGCACCCCTCCGACCTCACCTTGCGGCGTGACGGCGAGGCGATTGCCGCGACCATCAGCCCGGCGACGCGCGAGGCAAACCAATCCTATGCCGGCCGTCTCTGGCGCTTCGACGTTGCCGGCGGCGGCGAACAGCTGACTTTCGGCCCAGGCTGCGATGCGCTCGGCCGCTATTCGCCAGCCGACGACCGCCTCGCCTTTGCCTCCGACCGTGGTCTTCCCGGCAAGATGGCGCTCTATCTGCTGGAGGGCCCCGCCACCTCCGTGCCGCGGCCGCTGGGCGACATCCCGGGCACGATCGAGGACATCCGCTGGAGTAGCGATGCGCGCTCGCTGATCGTGCTCGCCGCCGATCGCGGCCTCGATGCCGCCGCCACATCGGGGGCGAAGCGACTTGCCTGGGGCAATGACGAAGATCCGGCCCTCACCAACCCGCTCGATGCGCGCCGGCGCCTCTATCGCCTGACGGTTGCTAATGGCAAGGCGGTTGAGATCGGCCCCGCCGATCTGACGGTGTGGGAATTCGATCTGCTGGGTGACCAGGAGGCAATCGCGGTCGTTTCATCCGACCCAAGCGAGCGCGGCTGGTATCACGCCAAACTCGCGCGCATCGGCTTCGCCACCCGCAAGGCCGTGATCCTGCATTCGCCGCAATGGCAGATCCAGGGCGCGGCGGTCGATCCAACGGGTAAATGCGTCGCCTTCCTGGAAAGCTGGTCGAGCGATCGCGGGTTGGTGGCGGGCGAAATCCAGCTGATGGATCTGGCGGGCGGCAAGCCCCTCACCATTGCTCCCGGCAAGCTTGAGAACATCACCTCGATCCAGTGGCGCGATAAAAATTCACTCTGGTTTGCCGGCTGGCAACGGCTGGGCGCGGTGCATGGCGTGGTCCGCCTCGATGGCGGAATTGAATCAATGAACCAGGAAGACGGCATCGTCGGCACCACCAGTTTCCTTGCCAGCATCCTGCCCGCAGCCGATGGCGCCAGCATCCTCGCGGTGCGCGAAAGCGAGGGCCGCGCGCCGGAGATCGAGCAACGCGGTGGCCAAGCAAATGCCGGGCGGGCCAATGACTGGCGCCGCGTCACCATCCTGAACAGTGCTGTGGAGCAGAACCTTCCGGGATACCCCGAGGTCCGCGCCGTCAGCTGGAAAGGCCCGGGCGGTCTCGATCTCGAAGGCCTGGTCCTGCTGCCGAAGGATCGTCCGGACGGGCCGCTGCCCATGATCGTCGATATCCATGGCGGGCCCAGCTGGGCCGCCAAGCACGCCTTCAATCCCGGCTATGCCTTGCCTCATGCCGCGGCGGGCTACGCCGTGTTACTGCCGAACTATCGCGGCAATGTCGGATGGGGACAGGAGTTCGGCCGCATGAACATCGGCGATCCCGGCGGGGCGGAGTTCCAGGACATCCTCGCCGGTATCGATTGGTGCATCGCCCAGGGCATCGCAAAGGCCGGGCATATCGGCGTCACCGGGGTCAGCTATGGCGGCTATATGACCGCCTGGGCCGTGGCGACGACGGACCGTTTCCAGGCCGCGGTGATGATCTCCGGGATCTGCGACAATGTGAGCAGCCATTATTCCTGCAATCACGATTTCAGCGCCTTCATCGCCGGCGGTCCGCTGACGGAAAAGCGCAACCTGGATATCGCGCTCGATCGTTCGCCGCTGTTGCGGCTGGACAAGCCAACGACACCGACGCTGATCCTGCATGGCGCGCTCGACCGCTGCACGCCGCTGGGCCAGGCCCAGGAATTCTATGCGGGTCTGGTGGAACGCGGCTGCATCGGCGAGCTCGTCGTTTATCCGCGCGAAGGGCATGGCTTCCAGGAGCGCGGACATCGCCGCGATTCCTGGCAGCGTACAATCGCCTGGTTCGATCGCTATCTGAAGGGCGCCTGATGCAAGGTTCGGCCCTTCTGCGCTTCATCCTGCAGCGATTGGCCATCGCGCTGCCCTTGCTGGTCATCGTCTCCTTTGGCGTCTTCGCCCTGGTGCATCTGGCGCCGGGCGATCCGGCGCGCGCCTTGCTGGGTTCGCGCCCCTCCGACCCCGCCACGCTGGCCGCCATCCGTGAAAAATATCACCTGAACGATCCCTTCCTGCTGCAGTACTGGAAATGGCTCTGGCAGGTGTTGCAGGGCGATCTCGGCACCTCCATCCAGGGCGGCCAGCTCGTCACCTTCGCCATCACCCAACGCGTCGGCGTGACCCTGTTCGTCAGCGCAGTTGCTGCCGTCATCGTCATGACCGTCGGCTTTGCCCTTGGAATGCTGGCCGGGTTCAATCGGGGGACACGCCTCGACCGGGCCGTGGTGACGCTCAGCATCTTCGGCATCAGCTCACCCGCCTTCGTGACCGGCATCCTGCTGCTCTACGTCTTCGGCGTGCTGCTGCACTGGTTTCCGATCTTTGGCGCCGGCCATGGCTTCCTCGACCGGCTGTGGCATATGACCCTGCCGGCGGTGGCGCTGGCGCTCTCGGTCATGGCGGTACTGGTGAAGATCACCCGGGTCGCCATCATTCGCGAGCTGGACAAGGACTATGTCGTCTTCGCCCGTGCCCGGGGCCTGAGCCGCTCGCGCATCGCGCTCGGTTATGTGCTGCGCAATGCGCTGATCCCGGTGGTTACTGCCGCCGGCGTCATCGTCGTGGCGCTGGTGGCAAGCGCGATCTTCGTCGAGGTGACCTTTGCCCTGCCTGGCCTGGGTTCGCTCACCATCGAAGCGGTGCAAAAACGCGATATCCCCCTGGTGCAGGGCACCACCGTCGTTTTCTCCGGCTTCGTCATCATCATCAATCTGGCGGTGGATCTGACCTATGCGCTGATCGATCCGCGTATCCGCTACGGCAAAGCCCAATCATGAGCGACATCGTGAGGGCCTTCCCGTGACGCTAATCCCCAATACCGGGTTGATCGACACATCGAAAAGCCGCCGGCGCGTGCCGCTTCTGATCGTCTGCGCCTATTTCCTCGTCGCCCTGGTGACGGTCTGCGCCATCCTGGGCGCGGCGCTGGCGCCCTATGCGCCGGAAACCCAGCGCCTGCTGGTCGGCGACAAGCCGCCCTCGGCGCTGTTCTGGGCCGGTACCGATCTCCTGGGCCGCGACGTGCTCTCGCGCGTCATCTTCGGATCGCGCACGGCGCTGATCGGCCCCATCGTGGTGGCGGTCAGCGGCTTTGCGATCGCGACATTGCTCGGCCTGCTCGCAGGCTATCTCGGTGGCGTGGTCGATTCCGCCATCATGCGCTGGGTCGATTTCATGTATGCGCTGCCGGGCCCGCTGGTCGCCATCGTCGTGGTGGGCATTATCGGCGGCGGCTATTGGATCGCGGTAGCGGTCCTGATCGCCCTCAACGCCGCGCCCGATACCCGCGTGGTGCGCAGCGTGGTGCTGGAACAGCGCCCGCGGCCCTATATCGACGCCACCCGCGCGCTCGGCATTTCACGCTGGCGGATCCTGTTTATCCATATCCTGCCCAACATCCTGCCGCTGGTACTGGCCTATATCATCCTCGATTTCGCCTTTGCTCTGGTGAACCTCGCCGGCCTCTCTTTTCTTGGCCTCGGCGTCGAACCGGGCACGCCCGATTGGGGCCGCATGCTGTACGAGAACCGCAACATCCTGTTCTCCAACCCCGTCGCGCTGCTGCTGCCCGGCGCCATGATCGTGCTGACCACCATCAGCATGAATGTCATCGGCGATTGGCTGTTCGAGAAGTTCACCAAATGAACGGCACTGTACTTTCTGGGCCGCCGTTGCTCGCCGTGCGTGACCTCGCGATCTGGACCGATGACTCCGGCGGGCGGCGCATGATCACCACCGGCACCGATCTCGATGTTGCCCGCGGCGAGACAATCGCGATCGTCGGCGAATCCGGATCGGGCAAGTCGCTGACGGCCAAGGCCATCGCCCGCCTGCTGCCCCCCGGCGTCGCCGCGTCGGGCCGGATAACCTATGACGGCCAGGATGTGATGGCCATGGGCGAGGGCGCATTGCAGCGCCTGCGCGGCCGGCGCATCTCGCTGCTGCTGCAGGATCCCTTCACCATGATGAACCCGTTGATGCGCGCGGGCGCCCATATCGAGGAGATGCTGCGCCAGCGCCCGGAGTTCGCGGCTCGTGCTGCGCGCGAGGGCGAGGTGCGCCGGCGGTTGCAGGAAGTCGGCATCACCGACGAGGACGTGGCCCATCGCATGCCTTTCCAGCTTTCAGGTGGCATGGCCCAGCGCGTCGCCATGGCGGCCGCACTCGCTCATGACCCCGAACTGCTGATCGCCGATGAACCCTCAACGGCCCTGGACGTCACTACCCAGGCCGAGATCATGAAGCTGCTGCGCCGCGTACAGATCGCCCGCGGCATGAGCCTGATCCTGATCACCCATGACTTGCGCCTGGCGTTTTCCACCTGCGATCGCATCCATGTGCTTTATGCCGGTTCGCTGATGGAGGTGGGCAGTGTGGCCGATGTGGAGCGCGATCCCTTCCATCCCTACACGCTGGGCCTGCTGCTGTCGGAGCCGCCGGCCAACAAGCGCGTCAAGCGGCTGATCGCCATCCGCGGCACGGTGCCCAAGGCGGGCGATGTCGATGGCATCTGCGCGTTTGCGCCGCGCTGCGACTGGGCACAGGAGCAATGCCGCGCCCGCAAGCCGGTGTTGAGCGAACAGGCGCACGGCCGTTTCAGCGCCTGCATCCGCCATGACGAGATCGCCGGTGAAATGCATGCGCTGCGCCATCGCGCGCTGGAAGTGGCAGCGCCGGTCGCGGCGAACACGACGCCGAAGGCAATTCTGCGGGTCAGCGATCTGGTGAAGACATTTGCCGGGCGCGGTGGGCGGCCAGTGCGCGCGCTCAAGGGCGTTTCCATTGAAGTTGCGGCCGGCGAAAGCGTCGGGCTGGTGGGGGAATCCGGTTCCGGCAAAACCACCTTGGGGCGCTGCCTGGTCGGGCTGGAAAATCCCACCGCCGGCACTATCGACATCGACGGCATTGCCGCTGCGGATTTCGAGGCGATTGCCGCCCAGCAGCGCCAGGCGCTGCGTGGCAAAATTCAAATGGTCTTTCAGGACCCCTATTCCACCCTCAACCCCAAGCACAGCGTACAGCGCTGTCTTTCCGAGGCGCTGCGGGTGGCCGGCAAGATGGGCGAGGATGCCCAACGGCATATCGCGCGCCTCTTATCGGAGGTCGGCCTGCCGGAGAGTTATGCGGCCAGGCGGCCCGCCTCGCTGTCCGGCGGCGAGCGTCAGCGCGTGGCAATCGCCCGCTCGCTGGCAGTCAATCCCCGCATCCTGGTCTGCGACGAGCCGGTTTCTGCGCTGGATGTCTCGGTCCAGGCCCAGATCCTGAATCTGTTCAAGCGGCTGCAGGAGGAACTCGGCCTGTCCTATCTCTTCATCACCCACGATCTGGCCGTGGTGCGCCAGGTGGTGAGCCGTGTCTATGTTCTCTATCTCGGCGAGATCGTCGAGCACGGCCCGACCGAACAGATCATGACCAACCCGCAGCATCCCTATACGCGCCGGCTGATCGAATCGATTCCGAGATCAGCGAACCAAGGGG
>DASXQK010000057.1:0-10683 GCA_036493015.1 Dongiaceae bacterium
CGGCACCGCAAGGCGCAATGTGCCGCCGGGTTTCAGCACGCGCCAGGCGCTGGCGAGTGCCGCCGGCAGCTCCTCGCGATGGGACAGGCGCTGATAGAACCAGCTGGCATAGATGGCATCCACGCTATCCTGTGCGAACTCAGCCAGGTGGCGTGGATCGCTGACCCTGTCCACGCCAGGGCCGGGTCGCGCGCCGATAGTCGTCCAGCCTTCTTTGGCCTCGCTGCCTTCGACATGGAGCTGCACCAAACCGGAGCGGTCCTTTTGCGGTGTTGCGGGCGCGACGGACACAGGCGTGGGCCTCGCGGGGAGCCTACCCGGCAACGCCGGTGTATTCAGCGTGACAGGCGCCTCGCCCCGGCAATAGCGCGCCCAGACAGCCTCATAGGCCGATTCCAGATGACGGGCAAAGCGCTGCACGTCGAACAGGGGCATCTGCTCGCGATTCGCCGCCAGCCGCCGGCGCAGCGCCGCCAGCTCGTCCGGGTGATCGGCCAGATGCACGGCTCTGGCGAGATAGGAGTCCACATCCGCCACGATCATGTCGGCCATGCCGATATGGGTCAGCATGGTATTGGAGATGCGGCTGGCAAATCGCCGGCCGCGCACCGCCAGCAGCGGCACCCCCGCCCAGAGCGCATCCAGCGCCGTCGTCGAGGCATTGAGCGTCAGGGTATCGAGGAACAGACCGATATGCCGGTGGCGGGCGAAATGTGCCGCTTTGTCGGCCAGGCGTTCGGCGAAGACGAGCCGGGCGGGGTCGATGCCGTGGCTTTCGGCGCGGCGGCGTAAAGACTCGATCTGCGCCGGGACGCCACGCACGCTCGAGAGCCACAAGACGCTGCCCGGCACGGCGGCCAGGATCTTCATCCAGGCCACAAAGACGGTGCGGTCGATTTTTTCCGGATTGTTGAAGGCGCCGAAGACGAAACCTTGTTCAGGCAGGCCGCATTCCGTGCGGCCGGGCGTTGCCTCGGCGATGATGGCGCGCGAGGCCACGTGATAGCACTCCGGCAGCCGCAGGATGGATTCGCGGTAAGCCCCCTCCTCGTCCGGCGGCACCACGATAGCGTCGGCGATCAGGTAGTCGACGAAGGAGAGGCCGAGACCGCCCGCATGGCCCAGCCAATAGATCTGGATCGGCGCCGGCCGGTAGACGAGAACCGTCGTGCCCATCGTCTCCATATAGCCGTCGAGATCGACCAGGATATCGATACCCAGATTGCGGATGCGCCGGGCAATCTCGATCGGCGGCAACTGGCCGACATCGTGATAGAAGTCGACGCCCTTGCGATGCAGCCGCGCATAGCTGGAATCGCCGCCACGCCGCCCCTCGGTTGCAAACGCATGGACCTCGAAGCGGCTGCGGTCATGGGCGGGGAAAAGCTGCAGCGTCACATGGCCGACGGGATGGTCGGTGAGATTGGGCGTCATGTAGCCGATGCGCAGCCGGCGTTTTGCCGCGGCCGGGTCGGGCCGCGGCAACGGCGGCGGGGCGCCTGACTCACTCAGGGTTCGCCGGTGGAGTTCGTCGATGCGATCGGTAATGCGCCGTTCCAGTGGCGCGGGGGTCGGCACCATCAGCGTGCGATAGACCGTATTGGCCAGCAGCCGCCAGTCATGCAGTTTTTCGAGATTGCCGCCGATGACCTTGATGAGGCGCCGCATGATGGCTTCGCCGGCCTCGAAATCGCATTCCTGCAGCATGTATTTAAGGCGCACGTTCAGGGCGACGGGACTGTCGGGATCCATTGCCAGGACCTTGTCCAGGGCCTCGTTGGAACGGGCCCGGTCCAGGCGGTCGGCGGATACAGCAAGATTCGTCCAGGCCTTGATCAGGCCCGGGTCGATCGCCAATGCCTTCTCATAGGCCGCCATCGCTTCCTTGTCGCGGCGCTGGCGGCGGAACGATACGCCAAGCGCGAATTGGGTCAGGGCATCCTCGGGTGCTGCTGCCACCGCGCGTTCGCTGACGGCATGAGATTCCGCCACCCGCCCCAGAATCCGCAGCAGCGTCGCGAGATTGAGCAACGCCGGCACGTGGCGGGGCTCGTGTTTCAGCGCGGTTTTGTAGAGATTTTCCGCTTCGGCCAGGCGCCCGCGCTGCTGCGCCTCCATGGCGCGCTTAAACATCTGCAGGGTGGCCTTTGCGGTTGCCGCCGCTGCGCGTTGCGCCTGATCCCTACGCGCCCCCACCGTCCTGGCGGGCTTCTTCATCGCTTATTTGTAGGGATCGGCGGCGTCGCGCAGCCCGTCGCCCAGGAAATTGAAGGCCAGAACCACGACGATCACCGGAACGACCGGCAGCAGCAGCCAGGGATAGAGCGCGACCGCATTGATGTTCTGCGCTTCGTTCAGCAGCACGCCCCAGCTGGTGATGGGCGGGCGCAGGCCGAGGCCGAGATAGCTCAGCGCCGTCTCGCCCAGGATCATGGCCGGAATGGCGAGCGTCACCGAGGCGATCAGGTGGCTGGCGAAGCTCGGCAACAGATGGCGAAAGATTATGCGGCGCGGACTCGCCCCCATCAGCTGGGCGGCGACGCAGAAATCCTCTTCGCGCAACGAGAGCAGCTTCGATCGCACGGCGCGCGCCAGGCCGGTCCAGTCGATCAGCCCCAGGATCACCGTGATGCCGAAATAAATGAGCAGCGGACTCCAGTCCACGGGCAGGATCGCCGACAGTGCCAGCCACAGCGGTATGTGGGGAATCGAGCGCACGACCTCGATGATGCGCTGGGCGATGTTATCCACCCAGCCTCCGTAATAGCCGGCAAGCCCGCCGATGGTGATACCCAGCAGGAAGGTGACGGATACACCCATCAGGCCGATGGTGAGCGAAATGCGCGCGCCGTAGAGAATGCGGCTCAGCATGTCGCGGCCGAGGCGGTCGGTGCCCAGCAGGAACAGGGTTCCTCCCTCGGCCGGGCAGAACAGATGAATATCGCCCTCGACCAGGCCCCAATACTTGTAGCTGTCGCCATGGCAGAAGAAGCGGATCGGCTCGACCTTCGCCGGATCGGGCGTGTAGATGCGTTTGAGGTTGTTCAGGTCGAGCTGGTAGTCGAAACCCTCGACATAGGGGCCGATGAACTTGCCGCCCTGGAAGAAGTGGACCGTCTGCGGTGGGGCATAGATGAAGTCGATATTCCGCGTATGCAGATTGTAGGGCGCCAGGAATTCGCTGATCAGGATCGAGCCATAGAGCAGCAACAGCACGGCGCCGGAGATCACCGCCACGCGGTGCCGGCGAAAGCGCCACCACATCATCTGCCACTGGGAGGCGAGGTAGAATTTCTCCTGCGCCGGTGAAAGCTGCTCCACCGACATCGGGTCGAAGGGCGCGGTCGAGACCATATGGGTCACGGAATCGCCCGAGCCGGCGGGGGCCAGCGGTTGGTCGATGCGGCTGGTCATTTCGTCGCCCCCCCGCCCAGGCGGATGCGCGGATCGAGCACCGCCAGCAGCAGATCCGAGATGAAGATGCCGACCACCGTCAGCAGCGCCAGGAACATCAGGAACGAGCCGGCCAGATACATGTCCTGGCTGCGCAGCGCATTCAGCAGCATGGGCCCGGTGGTGGGCAGCGACAGGACAACGGAGACGACGACGGCGCCGGACACGACTTCGGGCAGCAGCGAGCCGATATCGGCGATGAAGGGGTTGAGCGACATGCGCAGCGGATATTTGATCAGCAGGCGGCTGGGCGACAGGCCCTTGGCGCGGCCGGTGGTGACGTATTGCTTCTGCAGCTCGTCCAGCAGGTTGGCGCGCAGCCGACGGATCATGCCCGCTGTGCCGGATGTGCCGATGACCACCACCGGGATCCATAGATGCGCCAGCACGGATTCTACTTTCGGCCAGGACCAGGGCTGGTCGAGATAGACCGCATCCATCAAACCGCCGATCGAGATATGAAACCAGATATGGGCGAAATAGAGCATCACCAGCGCCAGCAGGAAGCTGGGCGTCGCTAATCCGAAGAAGCCCAGGAAGCTGACGAAATAATCGGTCAGGCTGTATTGGTGGGTGGCGGAATAGATCGCGATGGGAAAGCTGACGATCCAGATGAACAGGATCGTCGAGATCGACAGCACCATGGTCAGCAGCAGGCGATCGCCCACCATCTGGGAGACCGGCAGGTCGTATTCGAAGCTGTAGCCAAGATCGCCATGCAACAGCCCGCCGAGCCAGGTCAGGTATTGCATCAGGAAGGGTTGATCGAGGCCGTATTGCGCGCGCAAGGCGGCGATCTTGGCCGGATCCACCGCCGAGCCCTGGCTCTGCAGCTCCGCCATATAGGTCGAAAGATAATCGCCCGGCGGCGCCTGGATGATGACGAAGACGAGGAAGCTGATCACCAGCAAGGTGGGGATCATGATGCCAAGGCGCTGGACGATATAGCGGAACATGGGCGCCTACTTATCCATCCAGAACAGATCGGGCCGGTAGATGCCGAAATAGGCGCCGGGGGCGAAGCCCCATACCGCCTCGCGCGGCACGTTATGCATCTTGGCGGAGATCACGATGGGCCAGGGTGCGTTGGCGACCGTGCCGATGGTGAAGACCTGGTCGGTATAGATATCGAGCATGCGCTCCCAGATCGCCTGGCGGGTCGAGGTGTCGGCGGCACCGCGCCACAGTGCCATCAGATCCATCAGCTCCTTCGCCTTGGGCGTGTCGGGAGCTTCGCCTGATTTGCCGCCGGTCTCCCAATACTGGCCCCAGGCGGACCATTGCAGGCTCTGCTGCTGATCGGGCGCCAGTTCGGCCGGACTTGAATCCGCGGTAGCGAGACCGTTCTCCAACCCCGTCCAGACCGACATGATGCTGCTGCCGTCGAAGACGCGGTTACGGAACACATCGCGCACGGAGGGCTTGGTGAACAGCCTGACGCCGATCTTGGCCCAATCGTCGCTGATCAGCTCGAGCACGTCGGATTCTTCCGACGTCTGGTTCGACGTATCGATGATCACCGTCAGCGGCCGGCCGTCGGGCAGCAGACGGAAGCCTTCATCGTCGCGCTTGGTCAGGCCGATCTCGTCCAGCAGGCGGTTGGCCTCCGGCACGTCGTGGATTGCATAGGCGGCCTGGTAGTCCGGCTTGAAGAGCGGGCTTGCCGCCAGAACGGTGTTGGCGCTTTCCTTGGCCAGGCCGAAGAAGACGACCTGGTTGATCTGATGGCGGTCGATGGCCAGCGACAGTGCGCGGCGAAAGCGCACATCGCGGTTCAATGCGCGCCAGACGGGATCCTTGACCGTCAGGTTGGGATAGAGCGTGACATTGGAGCCCGGGCTGTTGCGCCACAGCAGGACGTAGTAGCCGCCGTTCTTTTCGCCTTCCTTCAGGAAGGTGTAATCGGCAAAGCGCAGATCCTTGCCTTGCAGCATGGTCTCGCCCGCCTCGGCCTTGGGCGCGATCAGCTTCGAATCGACGATCTGGAAGGCGACCTTGTTGAAATAGGGCAGCTGGTGGCCCTGCGGATCGACGCGGTAATAATAGGGATTGCGCTTGAAGACGAAACGATCAGCGGGTGGCTTGGTCGTCGGGACCCACGGATCGAGGGTGGGCAGCTTCGGATTGTCGTCGCGGTTCTGGTTGTCGCGCTTGTTGTGCAGTGCAGCCCAGTTACGCGACCCGGCCTCTTTCACCAGCGCCGCCAAGGCGTCCTTGTCGGCGTATTTAACGTGAAATTTCTTCAGGTATTTGCTGGGCCGGAAGATGAACAGGCAATCGGCGCGGGCCAGCGCCGGCAGGAATTCCGCATTGGGTTTCGACCAGGTGTAGCGGATGGTCTGCTTGTCGATCACCTCGACCTTGGGCGCCTCGCCATCGACGAGCAACTCGCGCGGCGGTCCGACCGGCGAGAGATCGGAATTGTTGGCGACGTCTTCCCAGTAATAGCGGAAGTCCTCGGTGGTGAAGGGCGAGCCGTCCGACCACTTATGGCCCTTGCGCAGATGGAAGGTGAAGATGCGCCCTTCCTGGACATCGAAGCTCTCCAGGATGTCGGGCACCAGATTGTAATGCGCGTCATAACCCACCAGCCGCGCATAGCCATAAAACACCATGTAGCGGGTGTCCTTGGCCGAGGACATCAGGATGTCCAGTTCCTTGCTGTATTTGCCGGGCACCTGGCCTTGCCACTGGAACTGGGCGACGGCCGGATTGTCGGGAAGGCGCTGGGCGATGGGCGGCAGATCGCCCTTGGCCACATCATCGGCGAAGAACGGCACTTCTTCATAGGTGGGCGGTGTCGTCGTCTGCGCCAGTGCCGCACCGGCGCTGAACGCGACAAGCACCAGGGCCAGCAGCGTCTTCATGCCGCCACCAGCGCCTTGCTGGCGCGCACGAAATGGCCATCGCCCATA
This sequence comes from Dongiaceae bacterium, assembly GCA_036493015.1. Lineage (GTDB taxonomy): Bacteria > Pseudomonadota > Alphaproteobacteria > Dongiales > Dongiaceae > DASXQK01. Next base: position 6,369 of record DASXQK010000057.1, read on the forward strand.
TCGATCAGCCCCGGCTTCTCCGTCTCGTTGACGGTGAAGGGCGCAGGCCATGCGCCGGGCAGCGACGCCTTGTCTTCCATCAGTTTGTCGAAGGCGAGGCGATAGTCCGGATTGGGCTCCGGCACCGCCGTCAGCAGCGCCTTGGTATAGGGGTGGAGCGGGTTGGCGAACAATACGCCGCAGGGCGCGATCTCCACGATCTGGCCCGCACACATCACCATGATCCGATCGGCGATGTAATCGACCACGGCGAGGTTATGGGAGACGAAGAGGTAGGTGAGGCCGAGCTTTTCCTGCAGATCCTTCAGCAGGTTCAATACCTGTGCCTGGATCGAGACATCGAGCGCCGAGACGGGCTCGTCGCAGATCAACAGATCAGGCTTAAGGGCTAGCGCCCGGGCAATACCGATGCGCTGGCGCTGGCCGCCGGAGAAGCTGTGGGGATAGCGCTTGAGGTCGCGCACATTGAGGCCCACCAGCTGCATCAATTCCTTGACCCGCTCGATGCGCTGGGTGCGGTCGCCCACCTGGTGAATGGCCAGGGGCTCGCTGACGATATCGAGCACCGTCATACGCGGATTCAGCGAGCCGAAGGGATCCTGGAACATAAACTGGATCTTGCGGCGGAACTCCATGAGCGCCCCGTTCTTGAGCGCGAGTACGTCGACCAGTTTGCCGCGATCGTTGAACGCCACCTGCCCGGAGTCGGGGCTGAGCGCCCGCATGATCAGCTTGGAGAGCGTGGTCTTGCCGCAGCCGCTCTCGCCCACCAGCCCCAGCGATTCGCCGCGCCTGATATCGAAGCTGACATTGTCGACGGCGACCTTGAAGCCTGCCGCTCCGCCGCCAGGCCCCGATCGCCGGACCTTGAAGCGCTTGCTCAGATCCGTGACCCGCAGCAGCGGGCCTGCGGCATCGGCGCCGTCCGGCCAAGGCTTCAGCGCATCGATCATCTGGCCGGTCGGCGGCGGAATCTCGCGCAAGGGGATCAGCCGCTCGCCCTGCTGCATATGGAAACGCGGCACGGCGCGCAGCAGGGCCTTGAGATAGGGGTGTGCTGGATGGCGGAAGATATCGTCCAGGGTCCCGCTTTCCATCACCTTGCCGTGGTAGAGCACGACGATCTCGTCGGCCACATTGGCGACGACACCCAGATCATGGGTGATCATCAGCAGCGCCATGCCCAGCTCGGCCTGAAGATCCTTTATCAGTTTCAGGATCTGCGCCTGGATGGTGACGTCCAGCGCCGTCGTCGGCTCATCGGCGATCAACAGGCAGGGCCGGCAGATCAGCGCCATGGCGATCATGGCGCGCTGGCGCAAGCCGCCGGAGAGTTCGAAGGGATAAGTCCTGGGCGCGCGCTGCGGATCGGGGAATCCCACCAGCCGCAACATCTCCACCACCAGCTCGCTGGCGGCGGCGCCACGGACATTGCGGTGAAGCTCCAGGGCTTCGCCGATCTGATCGCCGATGGTGTGGATCGGCGAGAGCGAGGTCATCGGCTCCTGGAAGATGATGGAGATGCGCCCGCCGCGAATGGCCCGCATCTCGGCGGAATCGCGCGGCATCTGCGCGATATCGACGACGCGGCCGCGCGCGTTGGGATCGGCGAACAGGATGCGACCGCTGCGCAGCATGGCCGCGGGCGGCAGCAGGCCCATGATCGCCTGGCTGATGACCGACTTGCCGGATCCGGATTCACCTACGAGGGCAACGGAGCCGCCGGCAGGAATACGAAATGAAACACCACGCACCGCGTCGACAACGCCGCCATGGACCTTGAAGGAGATCGCCAGATCCTCGACGGAAATCAGACTGGTGCTCATGCCGCGATGTTCTTCAGCCCGATATCGAGGGCTGCGAAATTGCTGGCGCTGGTGGGATCCAGCGGCAGGTCGCGCTCGCCGACGAGTGCCGCGGCGCGGCGCGCCAGCGCCTCAAACCCGTCGAGATGGGAATCGATCGCGATCTTCTGACCGCGCCCGCGCAGCGTCAGCGTCATCCAGCCGCCCTTGCGGCTGCGCCGGGTCGAAAAATACCGCAGCGTCACCGTCTCCACCTCATCCCATCGCAGGGAGCGCACCCATCCCCCACTTACCCTTATCCCGTCCGCGTCGGCCGCGATGCGCAGGCGTTGCCGAAACGCAGTGCGTATGGTGAACAGCAAGAACACGCTCGTCAACCCGCCGAATAGGAGCAGCACGAAAAGAGAACCAGCTGCCAGCGCCAGCAGACCGCCAGCCATGACCGTGCCGCCGATGCCCAGGAAATAATCTGCCAAAATCCGGTTTAACGGATAGCGATATACATCCATCGCGTGTAGTTCAACCCTTCCCCACGGCAAAGATATCGCGGGCGGCGCGCCATTGCACGGCCGGATGCGCGGCGGTGCGCTTCAGAAATTCGGCCGCAAACGAAAAACTGTCGTCGTCCATGGCCAGATGGTGGGTCATAAACCCGGTCGCTTCCTCGCTATCGGCCTCGCCCGTGCGCCGGGCGGCCAAATGGCCGACAGCATGATCGAGGGCAACAGTCTCGCCGGCGAAGCAGCGCGGCTGCTTTGTCCAGTCGACGATATCGATATGGGTGTTGGTGCGGATCAGCCCGTCGCCGCCGGCTTCCGGCGACGCCTTGCGCGGCTCGAGCCCGGCCGAGAGCCCGACATAGCCAAGGCTGGGTAGTGTGGCGGCCAACGTGGCGTCGATGCGATTCCAGGGCGGTACCAGCACGCGCAAGGCGCGCTTGCCAAAGAGCACGGACAGGCGCTGCCAGCCGCGCCGCAGCTCCTCCTGGATTACCGGCAGCGGACGAGCGTCGCCCAGCTCCGCTTTCTTCGAATCATCCGACTGGTAATTTGTATGGCTGAATCCGTGCTGCAGCACATCGATGCGCGGCTCGGCAATCTGCTCCGCCAGGCTGACGCGCATACAGGCGGGCACCACGGCGATGGAGAGCGGCAGATCCGATAGCGCAAGCAGGCGGGCGAGTGCGGGCGTGCGGATGGTCGCATCGTCGTCGCGCCACCAGAAGGTAGCCTTGCCGGCGCGCCAGCGGTCGAGCTCGGCGAATAGATCGTTCCAGCCGGTCATGCTCGATATGTCGGGGGGCACAGAGTCATCAGCAGTGATCCATCAGGGTCTGGATGATGCGGGCCGTGGCAGCAGCACCGCCAAGATCGATCCCGCCGGCGGGCGGTGGGGGACGCAGCAAGGCCTCGTCGATGGCGCCCCCCAGCCTGGCGGGCTCGTATGGCGGCTCCAGCAGGCCAAGCAGCCCGCGCTCGGCCAGCAGGCGTGCGCGCAGAGTCTGCTCGCTCTCCGCCCCCTCGGCGAAGGGCAGGACCAATGCACGCGCGCCGGTGCCGAGGATATCCATGACGGTATTGTAGCCCGCCTGCGAAATGGACAAACGGGCTTTGGCCATCAAAGCAGGGAAATCGCGGCGAAACCGCTCGAGAGTGACCTTGGCGGGCAAGTTCGCGGCCAGGCTTGAAAATTCCTGATCCGGCAAATTGGGTCCGGCGATCAGGCGCCAGGCTGATTCAGCCACGGTCGTCACAGGCCGAGCGGCAAGCACGGCACGAAGCAAGGGCCCGCCCACCGCACCACCGCCCGCCGATACCAGGATTTCCTCGCCCGGCGCATCGTGGCGTTCCGCGGTGGGGGAAGCTTCGGCGACATAGCCCGTATAGATGACCGGCGGTTTGATCCCGGGTGTCGCCGGGAATGTCGCCTCCAGCCGCACCAGGGCGGGGTCGCCATGAACCAGCACGGCACTGACATGGCGATTAACCGCGGCGAGGATTTCGGCATTGCGCTTTTGCTTGTTCTTGGCCACCAGCACATCGCGCAGCGAGATCGCGACCGGAATGCCGCGCGCATTGGCGGCAGCCATCAAGGGCTCGAGCTCGAAGGCGAATTGCCGGCGGCCGAAGGGAAACATTTCGATCAGCAGCAGATCAGGGCGGATGGCGGCGAAATGCTCCAGCAGGATCTGTTTTCGCGCATCGCGCCAGGCGTCGTCGATGGGCTGCCCTCTCTCATCATGAATGGCGGAGAATTGCGCATCGGCGGACAAAGCAGGCGGCAGCTGCACCAGCGTGGCGCCCTCCAGATTCATCTCGCCCGCTGGCGCCCCGCCGGAAACGAAGGCGACATCGAGACCGCGGCGGCGGAGCGCGCGGGCGATGATCGCCGCCCGGCGCAGATGGCCGATGCCCAGCAGATGCTGCACATAGAAGAAGACGCCACTCATGCCGTCTGGTTCGCTCTGCCCGCGGCCCCGTCCCTCCCCGGGGGCGTCAGCGGCAGGTTCA
>DASXQK010000058.1:0-4033 GCA_036493015.1 Dongiaceae bacterium
CAGATCGCGGACATGGCCGAAGCTCGCCAGGACCGTGTAGTCGGATCCCAGATACTTATTAATAGTTTTCGCTTTGGCGGGTGATTCGACGACGACGACGTTCATTCGGGCGGCGGTTCTTTCGTTACTCGGGCATTTGTCGGGCGTTGGTCCGCAGCGTTCATCCGGGGCGATAACCCGGCATCCGGAGGCCGATTGCCTCAAATGGGGCGGCGTTAACCGGTTGCCAAGAGCGAAACCCGGTTCCCGGGATGCCATTGCAGGCGGCCAGCGAGCTCCAGTTCCAGCAGCGTCATCCGCAAAAAGGGGGCAGACAATTGACACTGCCGAAGCAGTTCGTCAACCGCCACCGGGGTGAGACTAAGGTAGCGTTCGACCACGGAAACCAATGATTCTTCAGGAATATCAGTAAGTTCCGCCGGCCCAAGGTCATCGTCCAGCTCGTCACCCAGCTCCCGTCCGCCCTGGTCGTAACCGGGCTTTGCATCGCCCGCCAGGCCGCGAACGGCCTCGTCGATATCGGCCGCGTTCTCCACCAGCAGGGCCCCCTCGCGGATCAACTGATTGGCGCCGCGGCAGCGGGGATCGAGCGGCGAACCGGGTACGGCCATGACTTCGCGGCCCTGTTCACCGGCCAGTCGCGCGGTGATCAGGGAGCCCGAGCGCACGGCCGCCTCAATCACCACGACCCCATCGGCGACACCCGAGACGATACGGTTGCGGCGGGGGAAATCCCGGGCTTGGGGTGCATATCCCAGAGGCGATTCCGCCAGCAGAAGCCCGCGCTGGGCAATCTCGCGATAGAGCGCCTCGGTCTCGGGCGGGTAGGGCTTGTCGATCCCACCGGCCAGCACGGCGATGGTCCCGCTTGCGAGCGCTCCCTGATGGGCAGCGGCGTCGATGCCGCGCGCAAGGCCAGAGACGACCGCCCAGCCAAGCTCGCCCAGCTGGCGGGCAATTGCCTCGGCCAGGAAGCGTCCGTTGGCCGAAGCGTTGCGCGCCCCCACCACGGCGATGGCCCGTTGGCGCAGCAGGCTTGCATTGCCGAGTGCCGCGATGATGGGCGGGGAATCGGCGATGGCGGTCAGCGCGATGGGATAGTCGGGCTCGCATGAGGCGATGAACCGCCCGCCCAGGCGTGCCAGACGCTCGATCTCCGTTGCCGCGGCTTCGACCGGATATGCTGTCAGCGGGCGCCCGCGCCCACGGCGCGCGAGGTCCGACAGCCGCTCGAGCGCCGCCGTGGCACTGCCGAAGCTTTGTAGCAGCCGCCGGAAGGTGGCAGTGCCAATTTGCTCGCTGCGCCACAAGCGCAGCCAGGCGAGACGCTCTTCGTCTTTCAGGTGTTCGCGCGGCATCGCCAGAAGATGACAAACCCGCGTATTGCTGTCAAATCATACAACTAAAAGTAGCCACCATCAGTTCAGCGTGCGGCCTTTGTTCAGCTCGCGCAATTTGGCATAACGGTAAAACGAGCCTTCGCCGGCGGTGAGGGCCTGGTAAAAGCCGGGCGCCCCGTCGCGAAACCCCCCGCGCAGGACATAACTGCGGAGAAACGTCCAGAAGCCATGGAGCATGGCGCCGGGAAGCGAGGCCTTTTGGCCACGCTTGTTACGTTCGCGTGCCGTCATGCTGGAATAGAGGTTCATGCGCCACAGCGCATGCTCCAGGTCGAACACCGCTTCATGCATCAGCGGCTGGGTCAGATGGCCGATCGGGCCCTCGACGCGGATGCGGTCATGGACGGCGTCGGCGCCATAGCTCGCCTGGCCGCGCCGGCAGAGGCGCACGACGCGATCACGCCCCCATTCGCCATGTTCCAGACTTCGCCCGCAGAAGGAGGAGCGGCGCGGCATGTCGAAGGCGGCCTGGTTTCCCGGATTGTCGAGGACGGCCAGTAGCTCCGCCTTCAAGCCCGGGGAAATCCACTCATCGGCATCCAGCGCCAGGATCCAGTCGCTGGTTGCGAGATTCAGCGCCCGCTGTTTCTGGGCGGAGAAGCCTGGAAAATCCGTCGTTGTTTCCACCTGCGCGCCAAAGGATTCGGCGATCGCGCGCGTCTCATCCGTGCTCGAATTGTCGACTACCACCATCCCATCGACGAAATCGGCGGATTCAAGACAGCGGCGCAGCGTGCGCGCGTTGTTCTTGGTGATGACGATCAGCGAGAGAGACGGCCTCGGCATTTTAGTGTTGGCCGATCTTGGGTTCCTGCCCGTTGAGCAGCCGGCGGATGTTCTGGTGATGGCGGATCCAGACCAGCACCGCGATGAACAGCGCGACAGCGGCGAGCTGGCGGGTGACGATGAACCAGGCGAAGACCGGTGACAGAGTCAGTGCGCTGAGGGATGCGACGGAGGAATAGCGGGAGATCAAGGCAACCACCAGCCAGGCAGTGCAGGCGAGAAGGCCGATCCGCCAATCCAGCATCAGCAGCACGCCAAGGCTGGTGGCAACGCCCTTGCCGCCCTTGAAGCGCAGCCAGATCGGAAATAGATGCCCGACCACGGCGGCACAGCCTGCCAGCATGGCGGTATCCGGCCCCCAATGCTGGGCGATCAGAACCGCCAGCGCACCCTTGCCGCCATCCAGCAGCACGGTCGCCGCCGCCAGGCTCTTGCGGCCGGTGCGCAGAACGTTCGTGGCGCCGATACTCCCGGAGCCGATCTTGCGGATATCGCCGAGCCCGGCGCTGCGGGTCAGCAGCAGGCCAAAGGGGATCGAGCCCAGCAGATAGCCTGCGACGACGATCGCGAGGTAAAGCCAGGTTTGGCTTTGGTCTATGGGCATGGCTCAGGCCTTGGCTGAAAAAACGGTGCGGCCGTCGACGATGCTGAGCAAAACCTTGCCTTGCACCGGCCGGCCGTCGAAGGGCGAGTTTTTCGATTTGCTGCGGAACTTGTCGACCTCGATACGCCCTGGCCGGTCGGGATCGAACAGCAGCAGATCGGCGGGTGCACCCTTGGCGAGACGTCCCTGGGGCAGGCCCAGCAGGTCGGCCGGTGCCGTCGTCATGCGGCGCAGCAAATCGATCAGGCTCGCTTCCCCTTTGTGATAGAGCTCCAGCATCAGGACCAGCAGCGTCTCCAGCCCCAGCACCCCCGGTGCTGCATGGTTGAAGGGAACGCGCTTGGATTCCTGGTCATAGGGCGCGTGATCGCTGGCCACGCAATCGATGGTGCCGTCGGCCACGGCGGCGGCGATGGCGCGCCGGTCGTCCTCGCTGCGCAGCGGCGGCGAGAGCTTGGCGAAGGTGCGGTAATCGCCGATGGCGATCTCGTTGAGGGCGAAATAGGGCGGGGCGGTATCGCAGCTGACGGGCAGGCCGCGCGCCTTGGCGGCGCGGATTGCCTCGACCGCCGCGGCCGTCGAGACATGGGCGACCTGGTAACCGGCGCCGGTCATGGCGACGAGATGCAGATCGCGCTCGATCATCATCACTTCGGCGACGGGCGGAATGCCGGAAAGGCCAAGACGGGTGGCGAGTTCGCCTGCATTCACCATGCCGCCTTCGGCCAGCCGCGGTTCTTCAGGGTGCTGGATGATGGATTTGCCGAAGGCCTTGGCATAGGCGAGTGCGCGGCGCATGACGCGGGCGTCCGCCACGGCCTGCAGCCCATCGGTAAAGGCAAGCACGCCGCTTTCGGCGAGCAGGCCCATCTCCACCAGATCCTTGCCTTGCAGACCCTGGGTGACCGCGCCATAGCAATAGACCTTGGCGCGCCGCGTCTCCCGCGCGCGCCGGGCGATGAACTCAACCGCGGCCACATCGTCGATCACCGGCTCGGTGTTCGGCAGGCAGACCATGCTGGTGACGCCGCCGGCAGCCGCTGCCTCGGCGCCGCTAGCGATGGTCTCCATATGCTCCTCACCCGGCTCACGCAGCTGTACGCGCATATCGATCAGCCCCGGGGCCAGGCATTGATTCTCGCAGCGGATGATCTCGGCACCTTCCGGCAGGCTGTTGCCGCGCACGGAAGGTCCGATTTCGGCAATGCGTCCGTCGATGGCGAGAAGTCCGCCCTGTTCTTCC
>DASXQK010000059.1:0-3355 GCA_036493015.1 Dongiaceae bacterium
GATCGAGCCGCCCAAAAAAATCTTCGATCCTAGCCTCGGCATCTACGGCCGCTGGTTCAATGGCGGCGTCTGCAACACCTGCTACAACGCGGTCGACCGCCACGTGCTGGCCGGGCGGAACGATCAGCCGGCGCTGATCTACGATTCCCCGGTCACCGACACCAAGACCACCTTCACGTACGGCCGCCTGCTGTCCGAAGTGCAGCTGCTCGGCGCCATCCTGAAGCATCACGGCGTCGGCAAGGGCGACCGCGTCATTCTCTATATGCCGATGATCCCGGAGGCGATCTTCGCCATGCTGGCCTGCGCCCGCATCGGCGCCATCCATTCCGTGGTGTTCGGCGGCTTCGCGGCGAAGGAGCTTGCCACCCGGATCAATGACTGCACGCCGAAGCTGATCCTGTCGGCGAGCTGCGGCGTCGAGGGACAACGCGTCGTGCCATACAAGCCGCTGCTCGACGAGGCGATCCGGCTGTCGGACCACAAGGCGCAGGGCTGCCTGATCCTGCAGCGGCCGCAATGCGAGGCGGCGATGACGCAGGGCCGCGACCACGACTGGAAGCAGGCCTGGGAGCACGCGGTCAATTACGCCTGGACCTGCGCCTGCGTCCCGGTGAAGGCGACCGACCCGCTCTACATCCTCTACACCTCCGGCACCACCGGCATCCCGAAGGGCGTGGTGCGCGACAATGGCGGCCACATGGTCGCGCTGAAATGGTCGATGAAGGCGCTCTACGACGCCAATCCCGGCGAGGTCTATTGGGCCGGCTCCGACGTCGGCTGGGTGGTCGGCCACAGCTACATCGTCTACGCGCCGCTGCTGCACGGCTGCACCACCATCCTGTACGAGGGCAAGCCGGTCGGCACGCCCGATGCCGGCACCTATTGGCGCGTCATCGCCGAGCATGGGGTGGTCAGCCTGTTCACCGCCCCCACCGCCTTTCGCGCCATCAAGCGCGACGATCCCGACGGCAGGCTGATCAAGGGTCACGATCTGTCGAAGCTCCGCATTCTGTTCCTGGCGGGGGAGCGCTCGGATTCTGCCACGCTCGAATGGGCGGAGAGCCATCTTCGCGTGCCGGTCATCGATCACTGGTGGCAGACGGAATCGGGCTGGCCCATGGCGGCGAACTGCATGGGAATCGAGCCCTTGCCAGTGAAGCATGGCTCGCCGACCCGCGCTGTGCCGGGCTGGGATATCCGCGTTCTCGATGAAGCGGGCCGCGAGGTGAAGCCGCGGGAAACCGGCGCGGTTGTGGCGCGCCTGCCGCTGCCGCCCGGCTGCCTGCCGACGCTGTGGAACGCCGATGAGCGCTACAAGACCAGTTACATGAAAACGTTCCCCGGATTCTATCAGACCGGCGATGCGGGATTCATGGATGAGGATAAATACATCTACATCATGGCCCGCACCGACGACATCATCAACGTGGCGGGACACCGGCTTTCGACCGGCGCGATGGAGGAGGTGCTGGCTTCGCACCGTGACGTCGCCGAATGCGCGGTGATCGGTGCCGCCGATCAGCTCAAAGGCCAGGTGCCGGTCGGCTTCCTGGTGCTGAAGGCCGGCGTCAACCGCGAGCATGGCCATATCGTGCAGGAGGTCGTGGCGCTGGTGCGCGAACGCATCGGCCCAGTGGCCGCGTTCAAATCGGCGACAGTGGTCAAGCGCCTGCCCAAGACGCGTTCGGGCAAGATCCTGCGCGGCACGATGCAGAAGATTGCCGATGGGCAGGACTACAAGATGCCGGCGACCATCGACGATCCGGCGATCCTGCCGGAGATCACCGAAGCGCTGACGGTGCTGGGCTATACAAAGAAGGTGGAAGAGTAGGTCGGATTTATGACCTGCATTCCGCAGCCGAATCCAGGTATCCACGACTTCCTAAGCTGAAAAGCAAACAGGGCGGCCACTGGCCGCCCTGTCGTCGTTCGTGAATGCTCGCCTACTCCTGGCGCGTGGGCGGCAGGAACTGGCTGATGTCGAAGCCGCGCGTAAGCTTGCCGCTGGCGGCCGGCTCTGCAGGCTGCGGGGCGGGATGGGGTGTGCCGGCCTTCTCCGCGGCGCGGCGTGCGCGCTCCACGGCCTTGTTCAGGTCGGTCTGGCTGCACAAGCCGAGCAGCACCGGATCCTGCGGCTTGAGATTGGCGGCATTCCAGTGGCTGCGCTCGCGCACCTTGGCGATGGTGTCCTTGGTCGTGCCGATCAGGCGCGCGATCTGGGCATCGCCCAGTTCCGGGTGATGGCGCAGCAGCCACATGACCGCGTTGGGCTTGTCCTGGCGCTTGGAGACAGGGGTATAGCGCGGGCCCTTGGTGCGTAGCGTCGGCAGCGGAATATTGACCTTGGCCATTTTCAGGCGCGCGGAGGGGTCGCCCTGGCAGCGCACGAGCTCCTCCGCCGTCAGCTGGCCGTTGGCGGTGGGGTCGAGCCCGACGATGCCGATGGCCACCTCGCCGTCGGCGATGCCCTGGACCTCCAGTGGATGAAGGCCGCAGAACTCGGCAATCTGCTCGAAAGTGAGGGTGGTGTTCTCCACCAGCCAGACGGCCGTAGCTTTTGGCATCATGAGTTGTGCCATGATCGTTTCCTTGAGACAGCTTGTTCCGAAGGGCAGGGGAATAGCACTCCCTGCCTGCCTTAGCCAGCAGGATTCGCCAGTTTAAATAGGGTTCTGCGGGCTTTACATCAAGATGGGCAGCAGCAATCCGAGCAGGCCCAGCACGATGGCAACCCAGCCCAGCGCCACCTGGCGGGGTGCGATCCGGGCCCGTAAATCCTCGCCCTTGCGCCGCGCATCCGGGCTGTTGGTAAGCAGGTATTGGGCGATCAACCCATAACCCAGGAGCAGCCCCAGCAACACGGCGACCACATTGGCCGCGATATAGAGGACCAGCCAGAGGGCGGGCATCATGCTCATTATGCCGAAATGCAGCAGCAGACGGATCAGCTCAACGGCACCCCAGACAAGGGCGACGATGCCGAACCAGCCCTGATACGGCACGATTTTATCGAGGCCCTGGCGCAAATTGGGCCAATTCCGCACGATTCCCGTATAGGCGGCCAGCGCACCCACGATGATCAGAAGGATCGAGAAAAGCCAATGCATGGCCGGCGCTCCTTTGTTGGCTGCCCCGCCCTTAATAGCGGGGTTCGCCGTTTACCTTCAAGCGGGGTTGCGGTCAGTCACAGAAATCAGCGGCCTGATCAGGTCCGGCCGGTTACCAGCACGATCTTGCCAATATGGCCGCCGCTTTCCATCAGATGGTGGGCGGCCGCCGCCTCTGCCAGCGGAAAGGTCTTGAACATGACTGGCGCGATCTTGCCGGAATCAAGCAACGGCCAGACTTTTTC
>DASXQK010000060.1:0-1503 GCA_036493015.1 Dongiaceae bacterium
GACAAAAAAACGGTAGCGCAGGCCGTCCTTGGATTCCCACGAGTTCAGCTTCCAGCCGAGATCGACAGTCTTGCCGTCCTGGTAGAAGAATTTCATCTGCGATTCCTGGGTCGTGGTCCAGCCATCGCAGGCATCCTGCCATTCATAGGTCATGGTGCCGCGCACATCGATCACTTCCGAACCGCTGGTGCTGCGCGACATCTTCATCTCATAGATGGCCCGGTGCGAGGCATAATCGCTTGCCCCGGCAAACGCGGGCGTCGTCAGCAGAATGCACAGTAGAAAGCTTGCCAAACGCATCGTCGGCCTCTAGTTTCCGCGCGCTTTTTCGAACGGCGGACTATGTCACGTCCGGCCGCACCCGGATAGCCGCAACACGGACCAGGGCAGGAATTCCGATGCCGACAAAACCGCGCGTCTTCGTCACCCGCAAGCTGCCGCCGGCTGTCGAGGCGCGCCTGCAGCGCGACTATCAGCCGGTGCTGAATCCCGCCGACACGCTCTACACCACCGAACAGATGATCGCGGGCGCTGCGGGTTGCGAGGCGCTGCTGCCCTGCCCGACCGACAGGCTGAACGCCGAAGCGGTGGGAAGCCTGCCGGCAAGTGTGCGCGTCATCGCCACGTTCTCCGTCGGTTATGAGCATATTGACGTCAATGCCTGCAAAAAACGCGGCATCGCGGTGGGCAACACACCGGGCGTTCTGACCGATGCAACCGCCGATATCGCGCTACTGCTGTTGCTGGGCGCGGCGCGGGGTGCCGCCAATGGCGAACACGTCATCCGCACCAATACCTGGAATATCTGGGGGCCAATGGCGATGCTGGGCACCCATATGAGCGGCAAGCGCCTGGGCATCTATGGCATGGGGCGTATCGGCCAAGCGGTCGCCAAACGCGCGCGCGCCTTCGATATGACGATCCATTATCACAACCGCACGCGTCTTTCGGCCGAACTCGAACAGGGCGCCATCTTCCATGCAGAAGCCGAGGATATGCTGCCCCATTGCGATTTCCTGTCGATCAACGCGCCCTCCTCGCCGGAGACCAACGGCTTCCTCAACGCCGCTCGCATCGCGCTGCTGCCCGATGGCGCGATCGTGGTGAATACGGCCCGCGGTCCCCTGGTGGATGACGAGGCGCTTATCGCCGCTCTCAATTTGGGCAAGCTCGCCGCCGCCGGGCTCGATGTCTATACCGGCGAGCCCAACATCAACCCGGCCTATCGCACGGTGAAGAACGCCTTCCTGCTGCCCCATCTGGGCAGTGCCACGGTGGAGACGCGCAACGCCATGGGTTTCATGGCGTTGGATAACCTCGACGCCTTCTTTTCCAATAAGCCGCTGCCGAGCCGGGTCGCCTGAAGTTTCACGACGCCTGGCGGTGCCAGGCAATCCAGCGCAGGCGGGCAATGCGATAGGCATCGACGACGGAAATCGCATAGATGAACAGGCCGCCGGCCAGGCGCCCGACATAGCTGTGCTGGGGCGTCGTCAGATGCCA
>DASXQK010000061.1:0-7333 GCA_036493015.1 Dongiaceae bacterium
TGGTCGAAGCGCTGGGCAGCACATCCTCCGCCATAAACCTCAATGCCGAACCGCCGGTCGTCATCATGATGGTCGGTCTCCAGGGCTCGGGCAAAACCACCACCACGGCCAAGATCGCCATGCGCCTCGTCAGCCGCGAGCGCAAGCGCGTGCTGATGGCCTCTCTCGATACCCGCCGGCCGGCCGGCCAGGAACAGCTTGCCGTGCTCGGCCGCCAGGCCAATGTGCCGACACTGCCCATCGTCCCCGGCGAGCCGCCGGTCGCCATCGCCAAGCGGGCGCTGCAGACCGGCCGCCTCGAAGGCTATGACGTGGTGATGCTGGATACCGCCGGCCGCCTGCATGTCGATGACGAGCTGATGGCGGAAGCAGCATCAGTGCATCAGGCCGCATCGCCCACCGAGACCTTGCTGGTCGTCGATGCCATGACCGGCCAGGACGCGGTGAATGTCGCAACCAATTTCCGCGATCGCCTGTCCTTGACCGGTGTCGTGCTGACCCGGGTCGATGGCGACGCCCGCGGTGGTGCCGCCCTTTCGATGCGCGCGGTCACCGGCACGCCCATCAAGCTGATCGGTGTCGGCGAAACACTGGATGCGCTGGAGGATTTCCACCCCGACCGCATCGCCGGGCGCATCCTCGGCATGGGCGATATTGTCGGCCTGGTCGAGCGCGCGGCGGAGACGATCGAGCGCGAGCAGGCGGAAAAACTCGCCGCCCGGATGCAGAAGGGCCAGTTCGACCTGAACGACATGGCCGATCAATTGAAGCAGCTACAGAAGATGGGCGGTCTCGGCGGTGTGCTCGGCATGCTGCCGGGCGTGCAGAAGATCCAGAAACAGCTCGATGGCGCCAAGATCGACGAGCGTCTGCTCCGCCGCCAGCAGGCGATCATCTCATCGATGACCCGCGAAGAACGCCGCCGGCCGGAGCTCATCAAGGCATCGCGCAAGCAGCGCATCGCCACGGGCGCGGGCTCGACCGTCCAGGAGATCAACAAGCTGCTGAAGCAGCATATGGAAATGGCCCGCATGGTGAAGCAGGTGGGCCGGCTGGGCGAAAAGGGGCTGATGCGTCATGGCATCGGCGCCCTTATGCGCCGCCATTGAGGGGGAACAGGATGCTCGACCATATCTCGCTCGGGATCGTCAATCTTAACCGTGCCCGCAAGTTCTATGACCTGGCGCTGAAGCCGCTGGGCATCACCATGGTCTATCCGGCACCGGGTTACGGCTTCGGCTATGGCGCAAAAAAAGGTGAGCCCAAATTCTGGATCGGAACCCCGCTCGCCAAGCGCCGCAAGGCCAAGGCCTGCGCCGGCAGCCACATCGCCTTCGTCGCCGCCAATCGCAAGGCGGTTGATGCCTTCTACAAGGCGGCGATCAAGGCCGGCGGCAAGGATAACGGCAAACCCGGCCTGCGCCCGGAATACCACGCCAATTACTACGGCGCGTTCGTGTACGACCCGGAGGGTCACGCGATCGAAGCCTGCTGCCACAATCCTGAATAGTTATCTCTCAGAAAGGAACGAACCGAATGTCGTTGAAGATTCGCCTGGCCCGCGGCGGCACCAAGAAGCGGCCCTATTATCGCGTTGTCATCGCTGAATCGCGCATGCCGCGCGATGGCCGTTTCGTGGAGAAGATCGGCGTCTATAACCCGATGCTGCCCAAGGACAGCGGCGAGCGCGTGAAGATCGACCTCGAGCGCGCCAAGCATTGGCTGAGTGTGGGGGCGCTGCCCAGCGAGCGGGTGAACGTTTTCCTCGCCAAGGCGGGCCTGACCACGCTGCCGGAACGCCGCGAGCAGACGAACCAGCATCTGCCGAAGAAGAAGGCGCAGGAGCGCGCCAAGGGCGCTGCCGAAGGTGCGGCGGCTCCGGCCGCAGCACCGGCGACTGGGACACCGGCCGCCTCGTAATTCTACCGGCCGGATAGACGCCCTTGCCGGCGCTGCTGCTGGTCGGCCGGATCGCCGCGGCCCACGGGCTGCGCGGGCTGGTGAAGCTGCAATGCTTCACCGCCCTGCCGGAATCGATCGGCAGCTACGGCCCGCTCAGCGATGCGGCCGGCAAGCGGGTGTTCGAGGTGACGGTGCTGAACCCGGTCAAGGGTGGTGTCGTGGCCTCGATTGCCGGTGTGAGCGACCGGACGGCGGCGGAGAAATTGCGCGGCGTGGAGCTTTACATGCCGCGCGACCGGCTGCCGCCGGCGGGCGAAGGCGAGTTTTACCACGCCGATCTGGTGGGGTTGGCGGTGGAGCTGAAAGACGGCACGCCCTTCGGGCGCGTGCAGGCGGTGGAGAATTACGGCGCCGGCGATCTGCTGGCGATCGTCAGGCCCGGCGGACGGCCCGTCAGCCTGCCCTTCACCGACCAGGTGGTGCCGGTGGTGGATATCGCCGGTGGCCGGGTCGTGGTCGACCCGCCGCTGGGTCTGGTGGATGAAGTTAAAAAGGAGGCGAAAAAGGACGGGTGAGTGAGGCTGCCGCAGCGCCAGTTTGGGGGGTTACGGTCTTGACCCTGTTTCCCGAGATGTTCCCGGGATTCCTTGGCCATTCGCTGGCCGGCAAGGCGCTTTTGGCGGGGATTTGGTCGTTGGAAACGGTGGACATTCGCGACTTCGCAAGCGATAAACACCGCTCCGTGGACGACGCCCCGTTTGGCGGCGGCCCCGGCATGGTGCTGATGCCCGAGGTTGTCGATCGCGCGCTCCGCGCGCGGCATCGGGGAGCAGCACCGGCGGTGTACCTCACCCCGCGCGGCCGAAGGCTGGATCAGGCGATGGTGCGCGGTTATGCGGCGCGAGCCTCGCTGAGCTTGATCTGCGGCCGCTTCGAGGGCGTGGATGAGCGGGTGCTGGAAGCAAACGGGGTCGAAGAGGTCAGCCTCGGCGATTTCGTGCTCTCCGGCGGCGAGCCGGCGGCGCTGGCTTTGATCGACGCGGTGGTACGGCTTCTGCCCGGCGTGGTCGGTGCGGAAGAGACGCTGGAGGAAGAGAGTTTCGAGCGGGGATTGCTGGAATATCCCCATTACACGCGGCCCGCCGAATGGCAGGGACGCAAGGTGCCGGAGGTGCTGGTTTCCGGTCACCACGAAAAGGTCAAAACCTGGCGGCGACGCCAGGCCGAGGCGGTGACAAGGCAGCGCAGGCCGGATCTCTGGCAGCGCTATCTCACCGCGATGAACAGGAGCGAAGAAGGAAACGAGCCATGACGACCATCATCGACACCATCAACAAAGAGCAGATCGCCAAGGTCGGCGCCAAGCATCCCGAATTCGGGCCCGGCGACACGCTGCGCGTGAACGTCAAGGTGATCGAAGGTACGCGCGAACGCGTGCAGGCCTTCGAGGGCGTTTGCATCGCGCGCAAGAATGCCGGGGTGAATTCGAACTTCACCGTGCGCAAGATTTCCTACGGCGAAGGTGTGGAACGCGTCTTCCCGCTGCACAGCCCGCGGATTGCCTCCGTCGAGCTGGTGCGCCGTGGCGACGTGCGCCGCGCCAAGCTCTATTACCTGCGCGGCCGGCGCGGCAAATCGGCGCGCATCGCCGAGAAGCTGGGCCTTATCGCCGGCGCCGAAGGGGAAGCCACCACGGCCGCCGAAGCCAAGGAGTAACCCTCCATGGCGGAAACAGCCGGGTCCGGAACGGGCCGCGCGGCGGGACCGCGCACGCTGTTCGACAAGATCTGGGACAACCACCTGGCCCATCGCCAGGCAGACGGTACCTGCCTGCTCTATGTCGATCTGCACCTGGTGCATGAAGTAACCAGCCCGCAGGCCTTTGAGGGCCTGCGCATGGCGCGGCGCAAGGTGCGCCGGCCCCATGCGACGCTGGCGGTTGCCGACCATAACGTCCCGACCACCGACCGCTCCAAGGGCATCGCCGAGGATGAGTCGCGCATCCAGGTAGAGACCCTGGAAAAGAACTGCGCGGAATTCGGCATTCCCTATTTCTCCATGCACGATATCCGCCAGGGCATCGTCCACATCATCGGCCCCGAACAGGGCGCTACCCAGCCCGGCTTGGTCATCGTCTGCGGTGACAGCCACACTGCAACCCATGGCGCCTTCGGGGCGCTGGCGTTTGGCATCGGCACATCCGAAGTCGAGCATGTGCTGGCAACCCAGACGCTGATCCAGCAGCCGGCCAAGAACATGCTGATCCGCGTCGAGGGTGACCTGCCCGTCGGCGTCACGGCCAAGGATCTGATCCTCGCCATCATCGGCAAGATCGGCACCGCCGGGGGCACCGGCCATGTCATCGAATATGCCGGCAAAGCCATCCGCGATCTCTCGATGGAAGGCCGCATGACGGTCTGCAACATGTCCATCGAGGCAGGTGCACGCGCCGGGTTGATCGCGCCTGACGAGACGACCTTCGCTTACCTCAAGGGCCGCCCGATGGCGCCCAAAGGCGCCGGTTGGGACAAGGCTGTCGCCTACTGGCGGACGCTGCCTTCTGATGAGGGCGCCCAATACGACAAGGAAGTCGTCCTGCATGCACGCGAGATCATTCCCCAGGTCACATGGGGCACCAGCCCGCAAGACGTGCTGCCCATCGACGGCAAAATTCCCGATCCCGCCGCAATTCCCGAGGAATCCAAGCGCGATTCCATGCTGCGCTCGCTGGCCTATATGGGCCTGACGCCGGGTACGCCGCTGAAGCAGGTGGCGGTCAATCGCGTCTTTATTGGCTCCTGCACCAATGGCCGCATCGAAGATCTGCGCGCGGCCGCAGCCATCGCCAAAGGCCGCAAGGTTGCCGCCGGCGTGCAGGCCATGGTGGTGCCGGGCTCCGGCCTGGTGAAGCAGCAGGCGGAGCAGGAGGGGCTCGATCGCGTCTTCCGCGAAGCGGGTTTCGAATGGCGCGAACCGGGCTGCTCCATGTGTCTCGCCATGAACGCTGACAAGCTGGAGCCGGGCGAGCGCTGCGCCTCCACCTCGAACCGTAATTTCGAAGGCCGCCAGGGCCGCGGCGGGCGCACCCATCTGATGAGCCCGGGCATGGCGGTAGCGGCGGCGCTCACCGGCCATCTCGCCGACGTTCGCGATTTCCAGTAGCGCGATTTCCAGTAGCGCGATTTCCAGTAGCGCGATTTCCAGTAGCGCGATTTCCAGTAGCGCGATTTCCAGTAACGCGATTTCCAGTAACGCGATTTCCAGTAAGCGGGTTTCCCTTCCCCGCAAGCTATCGCGCGGCCTGATCCTTAGATCGGGCACGCCCGGCGATGCGCCCTTCATCCAGCGCGTCCATGACGAATCGATCCGCGGCACGCGGCCGGGAATCTACAGCCGCGCCGAGCTGGAGAGTTGGGCCGCCGGGCTGAACGCCGAGCGCTATATCTGGGCGATGAATTTCAACGAGGAGCGCTTCGTCCTTGCCGAGGAGGCGAAGGGCGAGGGCGGCCGCCTCGCCGGCTTCTGTTCCTGGTCGCCGGACCGGATCGTGGGTCTCTATATCCACCCGGCCTGGGCGGGCCGGGGTGTAGCGAGTGTGCTGATGGACCATGCCGAAGAGGCGATCCTCGCTGCCGCGCAACTGCCCTGCATTCATCTCGCCGCCAGCGCCTTGGCGCGGCCGCTCTATGAACGGCGCGGCTATTGCGTCATCCGCCGGCGCGACTGGAAAACCCGCGGCGGCCTGATGATCGAAGCCTTCGACATGGAAAAGCCGGTTTTGCGGTGAAGCCCTCCGCCGCACCTTTCCTTTCGGGTCCCTCTCCGCCCCATTGGGACGGAGAGGCAAGGTGAGGTGGGGAGCGCTCTAATATTGATGAAGCCCACCTCACCCCAACCCTCTCCCCCTGAAGGGCGGAGTGGGAGCTTCCTTTCGGCAAGCCCGGTGAGGCAGTTAGGGCAGCTCGTTGCCCCGGCCGACATTGACGATCATCTCTGCCAGATGCGGGCGGACATTCAGCAGCGCCCGGCGATAGGCGACCAGGCCCTCGACCAGCGCCCCGTTGCGGCCAAGCAAGCGGTCGGCGATCTGCACCATGCGGGTATTGGGCCAGGCTTGCGCGCGCAGATCGAGCAGCGCCAGGAAGGCATCGGCCTCTCGCCCTGCATTGTACTGGGCCATCAGGATGGCCGCCGCCGCCGTCGAGCGCGACACGCCGGCATGGCAATGGATCAGCAGATGGGTTGCATCGCCTGCTTCTTCGATGGCCCGGCCGAAGGCGAGCAGGGTCTCGAGGTGATCGTCTTCGGGTGCCTGCGTCCCGGCGCTGCGGCTCATCACGTCGTCGAAGCGCAGGGTCTGGCGGCGATGGGGGTGGAAGCGGTCGAAGACGACAGGCTCCGGCTCATAAGGATCGATGATCGACAGCACGTCGCTGACCCCGGCCTCGCGATGCATATCGAGTTCGGGAATGCCGCAGATGGTGATGTCGTAGCGAACCAGGGTCCGGATCATGGAGTTCGTCCTGCGGGGAGGATTGCCTCCCAGTATGCGCCTGTGTCCAAACCCTGCCAACCAGCGCGGCCACGCCATGGCCGGCTCACGCCGCCTTGTTCATGACCGCGGTGCTCTTCGGCGAATTGCGCAGGGTCTGGTAGACCACGCAATATCGCTCGGTCAGTTTCAGCAATGTCGCGAGCTGTTCCTCGCTCGCATCGGTGTCGAGATCGAAGGCGAGGCGAATGTCACGGAAGCCCACCGGCGCTTCCTTGGCCACGCCCAGCGTGCCGCGGAAATCGAGATCGCCCTCGGCGCGCACCGTGCCGCCGCGTAGATTGAGGCCAAGCGCCGTTGCGACTGCATTGACGGTGACGCCGGCGCAGGCCACCAGCGCCTCCAGCAGCATGTCGCCGGAACAGGCCGAAAGCCCGTTCCCGCCGGTCGCCGGATGCAGCCCGGCTTCGACCATCGCCTTGCTGGTTTCCACGCGGCAAGTCATACCCTCACCGAGCGCGCCGCTTGCCTTCAGCGTGATGACCGCCGTTTCCGGCCGGTCGCGATATTGCTGTTTCAGCGGGGCCTGCAACTCTTTCAGACTCGTGGCGTCCATGACATCCTCCTAAATCAGGCAGACGAAGATTATGCCAGATTTCTTTCGTGGGGCATGTCGCCTCGCGAGCCAGGGACAGGGAGTGCGACCCATCGACGCGCAAGCCGGCCGTTATCTGATCTTCACCGTCATCGGGGCCGGCCTCGTTATCGTCTCGCTATGGGAGATCGCGCGGGCCCTGAAGGCCGGCCGCCTGCGCTTGCGCGTCTCCTCCGTCACCCGGGAAAGCCATCCGCGCCTGTTCTGGTTCGATATTGCCGTCTGCGGCATCACCGCCATTCTCGGTCTTCTGTTTGCCTGCTATTTCATTGCCGCGCTGATGC
>DASXQK010000062.1:0-3233 GCA_036493015.1 Dongiaceae bacterium
TTCAGGGATTCTGGGGCAGCTGGCTGGTGTCCCAACCGCCACCCAGGGCTGCGATCAACGCCACGCTGGCCGCCACCCGGTTCTGCAGGATGCCCAGCGCCGTCTGCTGGCTCGACAGCGCATTGGCTTGGGCGGTGATGACGCTGGTGTAGTCGACGGTGCCCGCCTCGTATTGATTGAGGGTCAGGCGTTCGGCTTCTTGCGCCGCCTTGACCGCGCCATCCTGAACCGCCGCCTGCTGGGCCAGGATGCGCAGGGCCGCGAGCTGATCCTCCACCTGCTGGAAGGCGGTCAGCACCGTCTGGCGATAGAGGGCCACGGTCTGTTCGAAGCTGGCTTTGGCCGCTTCGACCTGGGCATCGCGCAAGCCGCCATCGAACAGGGTTTCGGCGAGCGAGGGCCCCACCGCCCAGACCAGGGATTCCGGTGCCACGAGCGAAGAGATCGCCGTGGCGGCAAAACCAACGGAGCCGTCGAGGGTGATGGAAGGATAATACGCCGACACCGCAACACCGATCTGGGCATTGGCCTCCGCCATCTGGCGCTCGGCGGCTGCGATATCCGGCCGGCGCTCCAGCAACTGCGAGGGCAGGCCGGGTGGCGTGAGCGGCACCGCCGAGGCCACGCCAGGCGCCGGCGCCAGTGCAAAATCCGCCGGCGGCTTGCCGATCAAAACCGCGATCGCATGTTCCAGCTGGCTGCGCTGCACGCCGACATTGATCGCTTGCGCGCGCGTCGATTCGAGCTGGGCCTGCGCGGACGCAACATCCGTCTTGGCCGCCACGCCGGCATCGTAGCGGTTCTGGGCGATCTGCAGCGAGCGGGCGAAAGCGTCCACCGTCGCGTTCAACAACCGCTGCAGCTCGTCTTCGGTGCGCAGCTGAAAGTAATCCGTCGCGAGTTCGGCCTGAAGCGACAGCTTCGCGGCGGCGAGATCGGCGGCGCTGACCTGGGCGCCGGCCTTGGCGCTCTCGACCTCGCGGCGGATCTTGCCCCAGATATCGAGTTCCCAGCTCGCGCCCACCGAACCCGAATACTGCGTCGTCGACTTCGATTGCTGATGGCTCTGCTGCAGGGAGGTATCGAGCGAGAGCGTCGGGAAGAAGCCGGCCCGCGCCTCACCGACCAGGGCGACCGCCTGGCGATAGGCTGCTTCCGACGACTTCACACTCTCATTGGAAATGGCGATCTGCTTTTCAAGATCGTCGAGAACCGGATCGTTATAGATCGACCACCAGGCCTGGTTGCTGCCCGCCTGCTGGGGCTGAGCGATCTTCCAATCCTTGGTTTCCTCCTTGTACGCCGCGGGCGTTGGCGCCGCGGGCCGCTTGTAGTCAGGCCCCACCTCGCAAGCCGAAAGGCAGAGCAGCAGCGCGGTCGCGCCCGTCAGGCAACGGCGCCAGGAACTCGCTCTCTGCGGTCGATCGGTCATGGCGCGCCTTCAGGTTTCGCCGATGGGCGTGGGTCCGCT
Source organism: Dongiaceae bacterium (assembly GCA_036493015.1). GTDB lineage: Bacteria > Pseudomonadota > Alphaproteobacteria > Dongiales > Dongiaceae > DASXQK01. Next base: position 1,472 of record DASXQK010000062.1, read on the forward strand.
GAGCGAATCGGGATGACGGCGATGCCAGCGTTCCAGGGCCCAATAGCGGAAGCGGTCGAGATAGAGATAAATCACGGGCGTGGTGTAGAGGGTCAGCATCTGGCTGACGATCAGCCCGCCGATGATTGCGACGCCCAGCGGCCGGCGCAATTCCGAGCCTACGCCGGTGCCGAGCGCCAACGGCATCGCGCCCAGCAAGGCGGCCATGGTGGTCATCATGATGGGACGAAAGCGCATCAGGCAGGCCTGGTAGATCGCCTCGCGGGAATCGAGGCCCTTCTGGCGTTCGGCATCCAGTGCGAAGTCAATCATCATGATGGCGTTCTTCTTGACGATGCCGATCAGCAGCACGACACCGATCAACGCGATGATGCTGAATTCGAGATTGAACAGCAGCAGGGCCAGCAGCGCGCCGACACCGGCCGAGGGCAAGGTCGAGAGAATCGTAATCGGATGGACATAGCTCTCATAGAGCACGCCCAGCACGATATAGACGGCGGCCAGGGCTGCGAGGATCAGGAAGGGCTCGCTCGCGAGCGAGGCCTGGAATGCCTGGGCCGTGCCCTGGAAACTGCCATGGATGGAGGCCGGCAGGTCGATGCTGTCGCTGGCCTTGGCGATCGCGGCCACCGCATCGCTGAGCGATTTGCCCGGCGCCAGATTGAAGGAGATCGTGCTGGCGGCAAACATGCCCTGGTGATTGACCGAGAGCGGGGTATTGCCCGGCCCGTATTGGGTGAATGCGGCAAGCGGAACCATGGTTTCAGCACCCGTGCTGACGGCGGCTCCCGTCGAGCTGCCGCCCTTGCCCACGGCCGTCAGCGAATTGTTGGCCTGGTTGCGCGCCGCATCGGAAGCAACAGCCGCGGCCGAGCTGGATAGGCTGGACCCGCCTGCGCCGCCGCCGCTTCCCGTCGCACCCGAACCGGCACTGGAAGGCGCGAGGCTCACCGTGCCGGCAACAGCATTACTGCCCTGCACGCCGGTGACCGCACCACCCGCGGTGCTGACGAATATATCCTTCAGCGTGTCGGGGTTCTGCCAGAACTCCGGCGCCACTTCCATGACCACATGATACTGGTTCAAGGGATTGTAGATGGTCGAGACCTGGCGCTGGCCGAAGGCGTCGTAGAGGGTATTGTCGATCTGGCTGGTGGTGATGCCCAGGCGCTGGGCGGTGGATCGATCGATGACGAGATCGGTCTCGAGCCCGCCCTGCTGCTGGTCGGAGTTGACGTCGGTCAGTTCCGGCGCGTGGTTCAGGGCATCCGTCAGTTTCGGCGCCCATTCATAGAGATCGGCCAGGTTGTCGGATTGCAGCGTGTACTGGTATTGCGCACTGCCCTGACGGCCGCCCACGCGGATATCCTGCACCGCCTGCAGGAACAGGCTGGCCCCGGCCACGCTGGCGAGCTTGCCGCGGAGCCGGGCGATCACCTGATCCGCCGAGAGTTTGCGGACCCCGAGCGCCTTCAATGAAACGAACAGAGAACCGGACTTCGTCTGCCCGCCGCCGGTGAAGCCGACCACGCTATCGACATCGGGATCCTTCATCAGGATCGCCACATACTGGGTCATCTTTCCGCGCATGGCCTGGAACGAGATGCTCTGGTCGGCCTGCACGCTGCCCGATAGCCGCCCGGTATCCTGCTGGGGAAAGAAACCCTTGGGCACGATCACGTAAAGGAAAACATTAAGCGCCAGCGTCGCTGCCAGGAGCAGCATGATGATGCGGCCATGGGCGAGTGCCCAGCCCAGCGAG
>DASXQK010000063.1:0-9607 GCA_036493015.1 Dongiaceae bacterium
ACCAGCAGAAGGTCGGCGCGCTTCTTCATATCGCGACGCGCTGGGCCAGTCGGTGGTAGCGCCAGCTCAAGGCGATGGCCGTCACCGCGAGGCCGAGCGCCAAGCCGAACCAGAGTCCGACGGGACCAAACTGCAGCCCGAAACCGAGGACGGATCCAGCAGTGATCCCGATCAGCCAATAGCCAAGGAAGGAGAGCAGCATGGGGATGCGCGTATCCTTGTAGCCACGCAGCACGCCGCCGGCGACCGCCTGGGTTCCGTCGAAGACCTGAAACAGGGCAGCGATGGGCAGGATGGCAAGCGCAATTGCCAGTGTCGCCTGGTTCTGCGGATCGCCGATGTCGATATAGAGCGCGATCAGATGGCGCGGCACGATCAGGAACAGGGCGGCGGTGCATGTCATCCAGACCACGCCCATATGCAGGGCGACATAGCCGGCCCAGCGCGCTTCCGTCGCATTGCCGGCACCCACCGCATGGCCGACGCGGGTCGTTCCCGCCTGGCTGATGGCATAGGGCACCATGAAGGTGAAAGAGCATAGACCGATAACCACCGTATGCGCGGCCAGCGCCGCCGCGCCGAAGAAGCCCATCAGAATTGTGGTGATGAGGAACAGGCCGTTCTCGAACATGTAGGAGCCGGCGATCGGCCAGCCGACATGGACAATCTCCCACAGAATCGGGTCGGCCCGGCCGAGGCCATGGAAGATACGGTAGGGGCGAAAGCCTTTGCTGAAGGCGACATAACCACCCACGGCAAACAGCTGCAGCCAGCCAACGATGCTGCCGCTGAGGCCCACACCTGGCACGCCCATCGCCGGCGCGCCGAAATGGCCATAGATGAAAACATAATTGAAGAAGGCCGTGGCCCCGATGGAGAGGATCGTGACCACCGTCACCACCCGCGGCTTGGCGAGCGCGATGACGAAATAACGCAACGCCATGAATGCGAGCGCCGGCGGCACGCCGATGAGGCCCCAGAGCAGCAGTCCGCGCGCCATATGCACCGTCGACGGGTCATAGCCCAGTTGCGGCAACAACAGGATGATGGCGAGCAGCACGCCGAACAGCGGCAGGGTCAGTACGATGGCAAGCCGAAGACCCTGGCGGCCGGAAATGGCGACCTTTGCCTCGTCCCGTGCCCCATGGAAATGCGCAGTGACGGCGCCGATCCCGCCCAGCACCCCCATGCCCAGCACGATCGGCGTGAAATAGAGATTGGCGCCCAGGCCGCCGGCGGCGAGGTAATCGGCGCCGAGGTGGCCGACCATGACGTTGTCGATGAAGATCATCGCCATCTGGGCCAGAAAGCCGATGGCAATCGGTATCGCCAGCCAGAGATTGGCGGACGATTCCTGGATCCAGGACAAACGAGCCCCAGCCATAGGAGATTGTGGCCGCTTGGCGGCATCGCCCGACACGGATGAAATCCTGTTAGGCGCGCGCCGAAGACTGGGCGGCGTCGCGACCGAGAGCTGCCAGCGCGGTCGCCACGATGTGTTTGGCGTCCAGGCCGGCCTCGGCGTATTGCACTTCCGGTTTATTGTGGTCGATGAACCGGTCGGGTAGCACGAGCGGGCGGATCTTCAGTCCGGAATCGAGCAGGCCGGCCATTGCCAGGAACTGCATGACCTGGGCCGCGAAGCCGCCGACGGCGCCTTCCTCGACCGTTATCAGGACCTCATGCTCACTTGCCAACCGCCGCACCATCTTTTCGTCGATCGGCTTGGCAAATCGGGCATCCGCCACGGTAGTGGAAAGCCCGCGCATGGCGAGTTCCTCCGCCGCCTTCATGCATTCCTGCAACCGCGTGCCGAGCGAAAGCAGCGCCACGGTCGTGCCTTCGCGCATGATACGGCCGCGGCCGATCTCCAGCGGCGTGCCGCGTGCCGGCATCTCCACGCCCACACCGTCGCCGCGCGGATAGCGCAGCGCCGAGGGACGGTCGTCGATGACGGCCTGGGTTGCGACCATGTGATAGAGCTCGGCCTCGTCCGCTGCCGCCATGATCACGAAACCCGGCAAGCAGCCGAGATAGGGAATGTCGAAGGCGCCGGCGTGGGTAGCGCCATCGGCGCCGACAAGGCCCGCGCGGTCCATCGCAAAACGCACCGGCAGGCGCTGGATGGCGACGTCGTGCACCACCTGGTCGTAGGCCCGCTGCAGGAAAGTGGAATAGATCGCGCAGAAAGGCTTGTAGCCTTCGGTCGCAAGGCCGGCAGCGAAAGTCACCGCATGCTGCTCGGCGATACCGACATCGAAGGTACGCTTGGGAAATTTATTGGCAAACAGATTGAGGCCCGTGCCCGACGGCATCGCCGCGGTGATCGCGACGATCTTGTCGTCATGCTCGGCCTCCTTGATCAGGGCCTCGGCGAACACCTTGGTATAGCTCGGCGCGTTGGATACGGCCTTGGCCTGGGCGCCGGTTACCACATCGAACTTGACCACGCCGTGGTATTTGTCCGCCGCCTTCTCCGCCGGGGCGTAACCATGGCCCTTGCGGGTGACGCAATGAACCAGCACTGGACCTTCGGCACTGTCGCGCACATTGCGCAGTACCGGCAGCAGGTGATCGAGATTGTGGCCGTCGATCGGGCCGACATAGAAGAAGCCCAGCTCCTCGAACAGTGTACCGCCGGTCACCATGCCGCGGGCGAATTCCTCTGCCCGCTTGGCCGCAGTCTCGATCTGCCGGGGGAACTTCCGGGCCATTTCCTTGCCGAGATGGCGCAGCGAGCGATAGGACTTCGAAGACAGCAGCCGCGAGAGATAGGCGCTCATGGCGCCCACCGGTGGCGCGATCGACATGTCGTTGTCGTTCAGCACGACGATCAGGCGGCTGTCCATCGAGCCGGCGTTGTTCATCGCCTCATAGGCCATGCCGGCGCTCATGGCGCCGTCGCCGATGACGGCGATGACCTGGTTCTTGCGCCCGTCCAGATCGCGCGCAACCGCCATGCCGAGGCCAGCCGAGATCGAGGTCGAGCTATGCGCCGCGCCGAACGGGTCATAGGGACTTTCGTCGCGCTTGGTAAAGCCGGAAAGCCCACCGCCCTGGCGCAGGGTGCGGATGCGATCGCGCCGGCCGGTCAGGATCTTGTGCGGATAGGCCTGGTGGCCGACATCCCAGATCAGCCGGTCGTCCGGCGTATTGAAAATGTAATGCAGGGCCACGGTCAGCTCGACGACGCCAAGACCTGCACCCAGATGTCCGCCGGTGATCGAGACCGCGCTGATCATCTCCTGGCGCAGTTCGTCGGCAAGCTGGCGCAATTTTCCTTCCGGCAGGCCACGCAGCTCGGCCGGAATGTGGACGGTGTCGAGGAGTAGCGTGTTACTGGAATTCGACAAGATGCATGATCCTTCAATTGCGGCCGGCTGCGGCAACCCGGCCGAATCAGTCAGAACTTCTGCCTTTTCCCCAAAGAAATCAAGATGCTGGGCCGGATTTTGCCCCCGCAATCGCAACTCGGCCGGAGACCCCTTAATCTAGTTTGGCGGGCTCCGTTGCAAGGCCCCCATCGGACGTTAGGACGATTTTGTCCACCTTCTCTTGCGCATCGTGCAATTTCTTTTCGCAGTGTCGCTTGAGGGCAACCCCGCGCTCATAGGCCGTGATGGCTTCCTCAAGCTTGGCATCGCCCTTTTCCAGCGCTTTAACAAGGGCTTGCAGCTCAGTTAAGGCTTCTTCGAAGCTCATGGCTTCGATAGCCGGCGGGTTTTTCGATTCGGCCATGGGTGTCCTGTCTCGCGGTGACGATTATGACAGGGATCGGCCGTCTGCGGCAGCCATAAGGCGCTGAACATGGCTGGCAGCACTGGCCGCCAGGGCCCGCAGGTCATAGCCGCCCTCGAGCGCGGATACGAGGCGGCCCGAACAATGGCGCCTGGCGATGGCCGCCAGCTCGTCTGTCGCCCAGGCGTAATCAGCCTCGACGAACTGCAGATTGGCCAGCGGGTCGGCCCTATGAGCATCAAAGCCCGCGGAGATGATCAGCAGGTCCGGCCTGAAGGCATCTATGGCCGGCAGGATCCGATCGGTCATCGCTGCCCGGAACTCCGCCGATCCGGCATTCGGCGGCAGCGGCGCGTTGCAGATGTTACCGACGCCCGTCTCGCGCACCGATCCGGTGCCGGGATAGAGGGGCATCTGATGTGTCGAGGCATAGAACAGGTTCGCATCCTGCTCGAAGATCGCCTGGGTTCCGTTCCCGTGATGCACGTCGAAATCCATAACGGCGACGCGCGAGAGGCCATGCACCTCACGGGCGTGATAGGCACCGATTGCGACGTTATTGAAAAGACAGAAGCCCATGGCCGTCGCAGCCTCCGCATGATGGCCCGGCGGGCGCACGGCGCAGAAGGCATTGGCTACCTTCCCCGTCGCCACGTCGTCGACGGCCGCGATCACCGCACCCGCTGCGCGCAGGGCTGCTTCGCCGGAACCGGGCGAGAGGATCGTATCGGCATCCACCGCCACCAGGCCCCGCTCAGGCACCGCGGCCAGCATACCCTCGATATAGGCCGGCGGATGGGCGCGCATGATCTGGGCGAATTCCGCCTTCGGCGCCTCGGCCCAATCCAGTCCCGCGAACTGGGACGTCCTGAGCGCCGCCAGCACCGAGGTCAGGCGCGCCGGACTCTCGGGATGGCCCATGCCCATGTCGTGGGTCAGGCAGGCCGGGTGGGTATAAATGCGCGTGATCATGACGGGCTAATTACCTGCCCCAGCCGCGGATTGCCAATAAATTGAATGCAAGGATTCAGGCCCTTTTTTGACCCGCGATAGCGTGCCAGGCGAGCGCCGCCCAGCCGATCAGGAAGGCAGCACCGCCCAGCGGCGTGAGAAAGGCGAAGCCTCGCCACTCGCTGAGCGCCAGCAAATAAAGACTGCCGCTGAAAAGAACGCAGCCGGCAAGAAAACTCCAACCGGCAAGGCCGAGCGCCCTGCCCTCGTCGCGTGACGCCAGCAGGGCGACGCCGATCAACGCAAGGGCATGCCACATTTCGTAGCTTGAGCCGGTGCGAATCCAATCCAGCGCTTCCGCCGGCAAGCGGTCCTTAAGGCCATGGGCGGCGAAAGCACCCATGGCCAGTGATACCAATCCGTTGATGGCCCCGGCGGCGAGCCAGAGCCGGTTGAAGCCTTTCCCCTCGTCGCTCATCCGCTTACGATGCCTCACTTTTGGCAACACCATGTATCAGGTCGCCCCATGTCCCTGCAGATTGCCGATCGCTGGTTCGACATCCGCCGCGTCGATGACGATATCACCCTGTTATGGGAGCCGCATGTCGTGCCCCTCATGCGCTGCAATATCTGGCATGTGCGCGGGCGCGAGCGCGACCTGCTGATCGATACCGGCATGGGCGTGGCGAGCCTGCGCGAGGCTGCCCGCCATCTGCTCGAGAAGCCGGTGCTGGCGGTTGCCACCCACACCCATCTCGATCACGTCGGCGGTCATCATGAATTCGACAATTGCCTGGTTCATCGGCTGGAGGCCGACGGCCTCGCTCGCTCCTCGGGCCATGACAGTCTCGATACCTCCAATTGGGATCGGGCCGATATCGACGGTCTAAAGAAGGTTGGCTATGAGGTACCGGGGGCGCTGATCACGGCACTCCCCCATGCAGGCTACAAGCTCTCCGACTATGTGCGGCGTCCCGCCAAGGCGACCGTCATCGTCGAAGAAGGCGACATCGTTGATATTGGCAACAGGCATTTCGAGGTGTTGCATCTGCCGGGCCACTCGCCGGGCAGCATCGGTCTGTGGGAAGCCTCCAGCGGCACACTGTTCTCCGGCGATGCGCTGTACGACGGCCCGCTGCTGGATCAACTGCCGACGTCGAATATTGCCGACTATCTGCGCACCATGCGGCGCTTGCGCGAACTGCCGGTCACGATCGTCCATGCCGGTCATGATCCCAGCTTCGATCGCACGAGGCTGCGCGAACTGGCGGATATCTACATCAACAGCCGCGAGGCCAAAGCGGCTTAAGTGGCATGATCTCTAGTTGCGCCGGCGAAGCGCCAGAATCTGGGCGGTGAAGACGCCGACCAGAATTACCCCGGCGCCCAGCAGCTGCCAGAGCGTGAACCCGCCGCCCATCAGCACGGTGACCGCCACGGCCGCCAGTGGCAGCAGGTTGTTGTACATGGACGAGACGACGATGCCGATCCGGCTGACGCCGTAATGCCAGAAGAAATTGCCGATGGCGATCGGGAATGCTCCTGCAAAGGCCACCATGGCAAGCGATAGCGGACTGAAATCCATCTGGATCGGCACGATCCTGGTGACCGCGACGAGAGGAAACATCAGCAGCAGCCAGAAGGCACCGGCCGCCACGGTGTAGCAGGTGATCTGCATCTGGCTGTAGCCGCGCAGCCAGCGCTGCGCTGCCATGGACATCCAGGTCCACAGCACATTGGCGAGCACGATCATGATCTCGCCGCCATGGAAATGCGCGCCTTCAACCGATTGGCCGGCGAGAACGGAGATCAAGCCACCGATGACCGATAACGCGGTGCCGAACAGAATTCCTCGCGCCAGCGGCTCGCGATAGAGCGCCGCGGCGGTCAGCGCCGAGCCGACGGGATTGGTGGTGGAGATAATCGCGGAGGAAAGCCCGCTGGAATACTGCACCCCGAGGCTGGTCAGCAGCGAGCCCAAGGTGACGCCGACGCCGCCCAGCAGCAGGATCGGCCACCATGAGCGTACCCTTGGCAAGGGTGTGCGCTGCCGCTCCACCACCACGGCGATATAGAGCACGGCGGTGCCAACAACCTGGCGCGCGAGCGTGATGGAATAGACGTCCCAGCTCAGCAGCAGCCGTTCGAGGATCGGAAAGAACGCGCCCCAGAAGAAGATCATGAGGGTGAGGCCGAGATTGGCCAGCACCATCTCGCGCAGCGATACCACCCGACTCACATCCCCCGGCATGGCGCGAACCTTGGCCGGTCCTGCAGCCCTGCACAATCGACGCCGCCGCGACCCGACCAAGCGATAACGGCATGGCTGGCGGCATGGCGCCAGATGCGGCATATCTTTGGCCTTGCTTCCTTCGAGGTCGCCTATGCCCATCTATCCGACGGATCTCAACAAGCCTGGCTCGCCCCACCTGGGTTCAATTTCAGCGGCAGCCGCCGGTGCGGCCTATCACCTTGCGCGCGGTTTCCAGGGCGAGCGTCTCTAGGACGAATGGCGATGACGCGACTCCTTGTCGAGGAAGTGGCCTATACCGATCCGCTGGGTGCGTTCGCGCGCTTCGCGCATTCGCCTGGTGCGATCTTTCTCGACAGCGCCCGTCCAGACGGCGATGTCGCCCGCTATTCCTTCATCGCCGCCAATCCGTTCCTGACACTGAAGGCCCGCGACGGTGTGATCGAAGATGGCGAGAATCGCTTTACGGGCGATCCCTTTACAGCGCTGGCTGAGCGCCTGGCACGATACCCTGTGGAGAGCGAGCCGGACCTGCCGCCCTTCCAGACAGGTGCAGCCGGCTATTTCGCCTATGACCTTGCCCGTCATCTGGAACGCTTGCCGGCCCATCGTATCGACGACCAGCCGCTGCCCGATCTGCTGATGGGATTCTACGACTGGGTTATCGCCTATGATCACGCGGCGAAGAAGGCTTGGGCGATATCGAGCGGCCATCCCGGCAAAACACCGGAAGAGCGCCGCAGCCGCGCCGCTGCGCGGCTCGCCGCCGTGGTCCACCAGCTCGCCGAACCGCCGGCTTTGCCGAACGCGATCGTCCGCGCCACCCCGCGATCCGATGTGGAGCGCGCGCCTTATGAAGGACGCGTCCGCCGGGTCATCGACTACATTCTCGCCGGCGACATTTACCAGGCAAACATTTCCCAGCGCTTCAACGCGACGCTGCCGGAGGATGCCGATCCCTTCGCGCTCTACTGCGCCTTGCGTCAGCGCAACCCCGCCCCTTTCGCGGCCTTCATCCGCCATGGCGATATATCGATCGTCTCCGCTTCACCAGAGCGTTTCCTGAAGCTGCGCCAGGGCCATGTCGAGACCCGACCGATCAAAGGCACCCGGCCCCGTGGCCGCACGCCGGAGGAGGATCGCGCTTTTGCCGAGGCCTTGATTTCGAGCGAAAAGGATCGGGCCGAGAACTTGATGATCGTCGACCTGCTGCGCAACGATCTCTCGCGGGTCTGCCGCGACCGCAGTGTCGAGGTGCCGGTGCTGTTCGGGCTGGAGAGCTATGCCACCGTCCACCATTTGGTCTCGATCGTCACCGGCGAGCTCAACGAGGGCAAGACCGCCATTGACCTGTTGCGCGTGGCCTTTCCCGGCGGCTCCATCACCGGCGCGCCGAAGATCCGCGCCATGGAAATCATCGCCGAGCTGGAGCCCTCGCGGCGTGGCCCCTATTGCGGCAGCATCGGCTATATCGGTTTCGACGGATCCATGGATACCAGCATCGTCATCCGCACCATGGCCATACTGGGCCGCCACCTGACATTCCAGGCCGGCGGCGGCATCGTGGCGGATTCCGACCCGGCCAGCGAATATGACGAGACCCTGACGAAAGCGCGCGCGCTCATCGAAACGCTCCAGGGGGCGACACCGTGACCGTCGCCCTGATCGACAATTACGATTCCTTTTCCCACAACCTTGCCCGCTACATCCGCGAATGCGGCAAGGCGGTCGAGGTGATCCGCAACGATGCTATGACGCTCGGCGAGATCGATGCGATGGCCCCCAGCCATGTGGTGATCTCGCCTGGCCCCTGCACGCCGGAGCGCGCCGGCATTTCGCTGGAGGCCGTGCGGTTCTTCGCCGGCCGGCGGCCGCTGCTCGGCGTCTGCCTGGGCCATCAATGCATCGCCCAGGCCATGGGCGGGCGCGTCGTGCGCGCGGCAAAGGTAATGCATGGCAAGACCTCGCCGGTGACCCATGATGGCGGCGCTCTGTTCGCCGGCATACCGAGCCCGCTGCGTGTCACCCGCTATCATTCGCTGGTCGTCGCCAACGACAATCTTCCCGACAGTCTGCGGATCACGGCACGCAGCGATGATGGCGTCATCATGGCGCTGCGGCATCGGGAATTGCCGATCGCCGGCGTCCAGTTCCATCCCGAGGCTGTGCTGACCGAGCACGGCCATCGCCTGCTGCAGAATTTCCTCGACGGCCGCGCATGGCAATGATCCATCTGGGCGGCCGGCTGGTCGACGCTGCAACGGCGCGGATCGATCCGGCGGATCGCGGATTCCTTCTTGCCGACGGCGTGTTCGAGACGCTGCGGGTCCATGACGGCGAGGCATTCAAGCTGGAGGCCCATCTGGCGCGGCTTGCGGCCGGGGCACGCATCCTTGGGCTGCCGGCGCCGGACGCCGGCGAAATCGCTCTCGCCGTTAGCGACACGTTAGACGCCAACAAGCTTCGAGAAGCATCGTTGCGCATCACCCTGACCCGCGGGGCCGGGCGACGCGGCCTGCTGCCACCAAGGGATATGGAACCGACGCTGCTGATCGCGGCATCTCCGGCAGCGGAGCGATCTTCCGCGCCAATGACGGCGCATATCGTGAACACTCGGCGCAATGAACACTCGCCGTTGTCGCGGGTGAAGTCGCTCGCCTATCTCGA
>DASXQK010000064.1:0-8515 GCA_036493015.1 Dongiaceae bacterium
TGTAGCCTATCCGGGCCGGGATATCGCCTGGGACGCCTGGCGCAACGAGGCCTGATCCGCGGCCCATTTCATTTTTCTGCGGCGTTTCCCTATAGTCCGGCCCGGAATGAGCGGGTGATCTAGCATCTGATAGGTGCCGGCTCTGGAGGATCCATGGCCGACGATCTGCGAGATGCCGCGCTGGAATATCACCGCCTGCCGACGCCCGGCAAACTCGCCATCGTCGCCACCAAGCCGCTGGCCAACCAGCGCGACCTGGCCATGGCCTATTCGCCCGGCGTGGCCGCCGCCTGCGAGGCCATCGTCGCCGATCCGAACCAGGCTGCCTCGCTGACCTCGCGCGGCAATCTGGTGGCGGTCATCTCCAACGGCACCGCAGTGCTCGGTCTCGGCAGCATCGGCCCGTTGGCCGCCAAGCCGGTGATGGAAGGCAAGGCGGTGCTGTTCAAGACCTTCGCCGGCATCGACACTTTCGACATCGAGATCGCGGAAAATGATCCGGCGAAGCTGGTCGATATCATCGCCAGCCTGGAGCCCACCTTCGGGGCGATCAATCTCGAGGACATCAAGGCGCCGGAATGTTTCGAGGTGGAAAGCGCACTGCGCAAGCGCATGCACATTCCCGTCTTCCATGACGACCAGCATGGCACCTCGATCATCGTGGCAGCGGCCATGCTCAATGGCCTCAGGGTCGTGGGCAAGAGCCTCGACAAGGTGAAGCTGGTCGCTTCAGGCGCCGGTGCCGCTGCACTTGCCTGCCTCGATCTGCTGGTGGATCTTGGTCTCAGGCTGGAGAACGTCACGGTTACCGACATCATTGGCGTGGTCTATGAGGGCCGCACGGAGCTGATGGATCCGCGCAAGCAGCGCTATGCCCGCAAGACCAGCGCACGAAAACTTGCCGAGGTGATCGAAGGCGCCGACGTGTTCCTTGGCCTGTCGGCCGCCGGTGTGCTGAAGCCCGACATGGTCAAGCGGATGGCAGAAAAACCGCTGATCTTTGCACTCGCCAACCCTGTCCCGGAGATCCTGCCGGAGCAGATACGCGGGGTCCGCAGCGACGCTGTAATCGCCACCGGCCGGTCGGACTATCCCAACCAGGTCAACAACGTCCTCTGTTTTCCCTTCATCTTCCGCGGCGCCCTCGATGTGGGGGCAACTACCATCAACGATGCGATGAAGACGGCCTGTGTGGAGGCGCTGGCCGCCCTTGCGCGTGCCGAGCCCTCGGAAATCGTGGCGCAAGCTTATGGCGGCGATACGCCGGCATTCGGCGCCGATTACCTGATCCCGCGTCCCTTCGACCCGCGCCTGATTGTCGAGTTGGCACCGGCGGTGGCCAAGGCTGCCATGGATAGCGGCGTCGCCACGCGGCCGATCAAGGATTTCACCGCCTATCGCGATCGTCTCAGCCAATTTGTCTTCCGCACCGGATTGGTGATGAAGCCGCTGTTCGAGCGCGCCCGCCGCGATCCCCGGCGCATCGTTTATGCGGAGGGCGAGGATGAGCGCGTGCTGCGCGCGGTCCAGACGGTGATCGACGAGAAGCTGGCGCGGCCAGTCCTGATCGGCCGGCGGCGCGTCATCGAAAGCCGTCTGCGCAAACTCGGCCTTCGGATCAAGATCGACGAAGATTTCGAGTTGGTCGATCCTCAAAGCGATCCGCGTTTCGAGGAGTATTCTGACTTCTATCACCGGCTGATGGAGCGCCGCGGCGTTTCGCCGGATGCTGCGCGCACCATGGTGCGCACCAGCACCACCCTGATTGCCGCATTGATGGTCAAGCGCGGCCAGGCCGAAGCGATGCTTTGCGGCACCTATGGCCGTTATGCCCGCCATCTGCAGCATGTGCGCGACATCATCGGCCTGCGCCGGGGTGTACAGTCACTCTCTGCCCTGACCGCGTTGGTGCTGCGCAAGGGGGTGTTCTTCATTGGCGACACCCAGGTCAATGTCGATCCGGGTGCCGAGGCCATCGCCGAGATGACGGTGCTGGCGGCTGAAGAAATTCGCCGCTTTGGCATCGAACCCAAGGTAGCGCTGCTCTCCCATTCCAGCTTCGGCGACAGCGACGAACCCTCGGCCCGAAAGATGCGTGCCGCCTTGGCCCTGGTCAGGGCGACAGAACCGGCGCTCGAGGTCGAGGGCGAGATGCAGGCCGAGCTTGCGATTGCCGAGGAGTTGCGCCGGCGTCTGTTTCCCAATTCGCGCCTCGGCGGTCAGGCCAATCTGCTGATCATGCCCGGCCTGGACGCAGCGAATATTGCCTTCGGCCTGCTACGCTATATCGGCGAAGGGCTCTCCATCGGACCGATCCTGATCGGTGCCGCCCAGCCGGTCCATGTCCTGACGCCGACGGTCTCGGTGCGCGGCCTTATCAATATGACAGCGCTGGCGGTGGCCGAAGCGCAGGCCATGGCAGCGGGCACATAGCCTGGCGCGCGCGTAAGAAGGGTGCCGGGCCTGTAACACGATCGCGAGCAGCGGGGCCATGCAATCCGGGCATTCGTGCCGCGCATGGACCGGTGATTGGCGTCGTTGTTCGTCCGGTAAGATCACGTTAACCTGAGGCCATGAACGTTCTCGATTTCGGCCTCGGCGAGACAGCCGACATGTTGCGGCAGCAGGTGGCGGATTTCGCCGCCGCCGAGATTGCACCGCGCGCCGCCGAAATCGACAAGACCAACAATTTCCCGCCCGCTCTGTGGCCCAAGCTGGGTGCGATGGGTCTGCTCGGCATCACGGTCGAGGAGGAGTATGGCGGTGCGGCCATGGGCTATCTCGAACATGTGGTGGCGATGGAGGAGATCAGCCGGGCCTCAGCCAGCGTAGGCTTGAGCTATGGCGCGCACTCCAACCTCTGCGTCAACCAGCTGCGCCGCAATGGCAACCCGGCGCAGCGCAAGAAATATCTGCCGAAGCTGATCAGCGGCGAGTATGTCGGAGCCTTGGCGATGACCGAACCCGGTTCAGGTTCTGATGTCGTCTCCATGCGCACCCGGGCCGAGCGGCGGGGTGAGCGCTACGTGTTGAACGGCAGCAAGATGTGGATCACGAATGGCCCCGATGCCGATGTGCTGCTGGTCTATGCCAAGACCGATGCGAAGGCGGGCCCGCGGGGCATCAGCACCTTCATCGTCGAAAAAACAATGAAGGGCTTCTCCACATCGCCCAAGCTCGACAAGCTGGGGATGCGCGGCTCCAACACCTGCGAACTCGTCTTCAATGAATGCGAAGTGCCGGAGGAGAATCGGCTGGGGGCCGAAAACGAAGGCGTGCGGGTGCTGATGAGCGGGCTCGATTACGAGCGCGCAGTGCTGGCCGCAGGTCCGCTTGGCATTATGCAGGCCTGCCTCGATGTCGTGCTGCCCTATGTCCATCAGCGTCACCAGTTCGGCCAGCCGATCGGCGAATTCCAGCTGATGCAGGGCAAGCTCGCTGATATGTACACCGCACTCAGCGCCTCGCGCGCCTATGTCTATGCCGTCGCCAAGGCTTGCGACCGCAGCCAGGCGACCCGCAAGGATGCCGCCGGCGCAATCCTGTTCGCGGCCGAAAAGGCGACATGGATGGCACTGGAGGCGATCCAGGCCCTGGGCGCCAACGGCTACATCAACGATTTTGCCACCGGGCGGCTGCTGCGCGACGCCAAGCTCTACGAGATCGGGGCGGGTACCAGCGAGATCCGCCGCATGCTGATCGGCCGCGAATTGTTCAACGAGACAGGGTGATGCATGGCGCTGGAGATGCGTGGGGTTTGCGAGAAGTGCAACAAGGCGCTGCCGCATGAATCGGCGGACGCCTATATCTGCAGCTATGAATGCACCTGGTGCGGCAGCTGCACCAAGGCCATGCACCATACCTGCCCCAATTGCGGCGGCGAGCTGGTGAAGCGACCGCAGCGGCGAAAGAAGGTCTGAACCATGGCAAGAAAACTGATTTCCTCCGGCTCGCCGTTCGAGAAGAAGGCGGGCTATTCCCGTGCGGTGGTGGAAGATGAGTGGATTTTCGTCGCCGGCACCACCGGCTTCGATTATTCGACTATGTCGATTTCAAAGGACGTGGCCGAACAGGTTCACCAGACCTTTCGCAACATCGGCGCGGCACTGAAAAAGGCGGACGCTACCCTGGCCGATGTGGTGCGGGCCACTTACATCGTTCCCAAGATCAAGGATTGGCCGAAAATAACACCGATCCTTGGCCACTACTTCGGTGAAATCCGCCCGGCTTCCACCGCCATCGTCGCGGGTCTTGTCGACCCGCGCATGCGCATCGAGATCGAGGTGACGGCGCGGCGGCGAAGCGGCAAGCGCAAGTGAGCGGCCTGCAGGAGATTCCCGCCCGCCGCGGCAAGGCAGCGCGCCTGACCAGGGGCCAGGCGCTGCGCGTCATCAACACCCACGGGACCCAAGTCGTCGACACATGGGCCTTCAACGCCGACGACCTTGCCGAATTCATGTCCATGGAGCATTGCCACACGGCCTGGCGGCGGACCATGCCGAAGCCCGGTGAGGCATTCGTCACCAACAAGCGCCGGCCGATCCTGACCGTGGTCGAGGATACCTCGCCCGGCATTCACGATACCCTGATCTCTGCCTGCGATCGTTATCGCTACGAAATGCTTGGGCATAAGGGCTACCACGAGAGCTGCACCGAAAACCTGCACCTCGCCATGGCGGAGCTGGGCGTGAAGCCGCCGGAAGTGCCATGCCCGCTCAATATGTGGATGAACATTCCGGTCGGCGCCGGCGGCGCGCTCACCTTCGAGCCGACGGTTTCGAAACCCGGCGATCATGTGCTGCTGAAGGCGGAGCTGAACGCGATCGTTGTCTTCTCGGCTTGTCCCATGGATCTGACACCCATCAACGGCCTGAAGACCTTGAACGCCCACTTCCAGATCGAATGAGGTAGCGCCATGCCGACAGTGTTGATCACGGGGGCCGGCCGCGGTCTCGGTCTTGAATTCGCCAGACAATACGCCGCCGATGGCTGGCGGGTGATCGCGTGCCTGCGCAGTCCGGACAAGGCCGACGCCCTGAAGAAGATCAAAGGCGATGTGGCGATCGAGCGCCTGGATGTGGTGAATGAAGCCGATATCAGGGCGCTCGCCGTGCGCCTCAAAGGCCGCACCATCGATCTGCTCATCAACAATGCCGGCGTCTATGGCCCGCGCGGTGGCGAGACCGATACCAAGTCCTGGCTCGAGGTTTTCCAGGTGAACACCATTGCGCCCTATCGCGTGGCCGAGGCGCTGGCGCCGCTGGTGGCGAAATCAAAGCATAAGACCATCGTGAATATCACCAGCCAGATGGGCTCGGTCGGCTCGACCTCGAGTGCGGATTCGCCCATCTATCGCTCCAGCAAGGCGGCGTTGAACATGGTGATGAAGGGCCTGTCCCACGGGCTCAAGGGCGAGGGCGTGACCGTCGTCCTGTTCCATCCCGGCTGGGTCAAGACCGATATGGGCGGCAAGGGCGCGCCGCTCGAAATACCTGACAGCATCGGTGGCATGCGCAAGGTGATCGGCAAGCTCACTGCCGCCGACAGCGGCAAATTCTTCAACTACGACGGCAAATCGCTGCCCTGGTGAGGCGCTTATGGCGCTGAGCGAACAGCAGACCATGATCCGCGAGATGGCGCGAAGCTTCGCGCAGGAGAAACTCGCGCCCAACAGTGCCTCCTGGGACCGTGACAGCCGCTTTCCCGCCGAGGCGATCGCCGAGATGGGCGAGCTGGGATTCATGGGCATGCTGGTGCCGGAGGAGTGGGGCGGCGCGGGGGTCGACCATATCGCCTATGTCATGGCGGTGGAGGAGATTGCCGCGGGCGATGCCGCCTGCAGCACGGTCATGGCCGTGCACAATTCCGTCGGCTGCATGCCGGTGCTGAAATTCGGCAGCGAGGCGCAGAAGAAGCGTTTCCTGCGGCCGCTGGCGACGGGCAAGGCGATCGCCTGTTTCTGTCTGACGGAGCCCGAGGCAGGGTCCGATGCCGCCGCGATCAAAAGCCGCGCCCGGCGCGAGGGCGACAGCTACGTGCTGGAGGGCAGCAAGCAGTTCATCAGCAATGGCGGAAAAGCGGGCCTGGCCATCGTCTTTGCCGTCACCGATCCATCCTTGGGCAAGCGCGGCATCAGCGCCTTTCTGGTGCCTACGGACACGCCCGGCTTCATCGTCGATCGCCTGGAGAAGAAGTTCGGCCAGAATGCCTCCGATACCGCGCATATCCTGCTGGAGAATTGCCGTGTGCCGGCGGCGCTTCGGCTGGGCGAAGAGGGTGAGGGGTTGCGCATCGCGTTGGCCAATCTCGAAGGCGGCCGCCTTGGCATCGCCGCGCAAGCCATCGGCATTGCCCGCGCCGCCTATGAGGCAGCGCTGGCCTATGCCAAGACCCGCAAGACCTTCGGCAAGCCGATCATCGAGCATCAGGCGGTGGCATTCCGCCTCGCGGATATGGCGACCAAGATCGAGGCGGCGCGTGCGCTGCTGCATGCCGCCGCACGGCTGCGCGATGAAGGCGAGCCGGCGCTGCGCCTGGCCTCCCTGGCCAAACTGAACGCCTCGGAAATGGCGGAGGAAGTCTGTTCCGACGCCATGCAGATCCATGGCGGCAACGGCTATATCGCCGACTACGCCGTGACCCGGCATTATCGCGATGTGCGGATTTGCAAGATCTATGAGGGCACCAGCGACATCCAGCGGCTGGTCATTTCCCGCAGCATTGCCGAGGAATAATGCCGTGACCAAGCCCATCGACTTCTATTTCGATTTCTCATCGCCCTACGGCTATCTGGCCTCCACCCAGATTGACGACCTTGCCAAGCGGCATGGCCGCGAGGTGGCCTGGCATCCCTTCCTGCTGGGTGCTGCGTTCAAGGTCACCGGGCAGAAGCCGCTGGTGGAGCAGCCGCTCCGCGGCGCCTATCACGCGCACGACTTCGCGCGTTCGGCACGCCTCTTGGGCGTGCCGCTCCAACTGCCGGAGAAATTCCCCTTTTTCGGTCTTGCCGCGAGCCGGGCGTTCTATTGGCTGGACGGCGGCGAGAAGGCGAAGCAGCTGGCGAAGGCGGTCTTTCATGCTGCCTACGGCGAAGGGCGCGATGTCACGCCGATCCCGACCGTGGCGGCACTCGCAAAGAACCTCGGCATCGAGGGGCTGGAGCAGGGCATCGAACTGCCGGAGACCAAGGCAAAGCTGCGCGATGCGACGGATCAGGCGATCGCCGCCGGCATCTTCGGTTCACCCTATTTCATTGTCGATGACGAGGCGTTCTGGGGCCACGACCGGTTGGCTCAGGTCGATCGCTGGCTCGCGACGGGCGGCTGGTAGGGCCTATTTCGGCTTCAGCTTGCGGAAATCCGCTACGAGGGCGGCGGTCGCTGGGTCGATGAAGGATTTGGTCACCGCATCGACCTCCATCGCCATCACATCTTCCAGTGGCAGATAAGCGGAGCGGGCGAGCGTTCGCTTCAGGCTGCGAACGGCCTGCGAAGGCAAGGCGGCAATTCGTGCCGCCGCGGCCTGGGCTTCTTTCAGCAACTGGTCGCCAGGCACGACCTTCCAGGCCAGGGCCATATCATGGGCCGATTTGGCATCGACGAGTTCACCGAACAGGATCAGCTGCTGGGCGCGCGAAAGCCCGATCTTGCGCGGCAGGATCTGGGTGATGCCGCCGGTGGGGATCATCCCCCATTTGACCTCGGGAAAATTGAGCCGCGTGCCTTCGGCCAGCAGAAGCAGGTCGCAGTCGATGGCCCATTCCAGCCCGCCGCCGACAGCCCAGCCATGCACGGCACCCACCACCATCTTCTCGCCCATGACAATCAGGCGCGTGATGTCCTGGAGATCTTCCAGATAGCGCCGGGCGATGTCTTCGCTGCGGCTTTGGGCGGTGAAGTCTTCCAGATCGTCGCCGGAACAAAAGGCACGGCCGGCGCCATTGAGAACGATGACGCGCGTCTCACTATCGGCCAGTACGGCGGACAGCGCCTTGCGCAGGGCCTGGACCAGGTCATTGTTGATTGCGTTCAGCCGCTCCGGCCGGTTCAAGGTTAGGGTCGTGACGCCTTCGTGCCGTTGGCTCAGGACGAGTTCGCTCATTAAAGGCCGGCCTCCTTGCGCAACGCGACTTTATCGATCTTGCCTACGGGCAGCATGGGTAGATTCCGGCGCAGATGGAAGCGCTTCGGCACCTTGTAGTTCGCCAACCGCTCCTTGCACCAGCTTGCGACATCGCCTTCTGCCGGCTCGCTGTTGTCGCTCAGCAGCAGATAGGCATGTCCGACCTCGCCAAAGAGGTCGTCCGGCACGCCGATGACCGCGGCCATGGCTACTGCGGGATGGGTTTCCAGCATCATCTCGATCTCACGGGGATAGACGTTGAAGCCGCCGGATTTGAACATGTCGCTCATCCGCCCGGCGATCTGGAAATTGCAGTCGGGCCGGCGCAGGCCGATATCGCCGCTATGCAGCCAGCCGTCCTGGTCGATCGTCGCGGATGTCGCCTCCGGCCGGT
>DASXQK010000065.1:0-4886 GCA_036493015.1 Dongiaceae bacterium
CAACTCGCGCCGCCCACAATATGAAGAGTGTGCATCAATGCACGGTGGTCTTCAACAAAAAACTGCCGCTAATCTGCAACGGTACCGCAATATCTGGTGCTGCAGCGCAGCAATTTTTGACAAACCCCCAATATATGGTAGGGGGTCGGCCACTATATGCAGTGCCAAAATTTTTTCTGTGACTTTCGACGGCGTGACGGCGATTGCGGTGGATAGTTAGTCCGGGGCACGGTGAGCCGCCATGAGGCCCTCAATCGAGTCAGGCCCCAAGAATGTTGCCCAACAGGATGCTGGCCACTGGGATGCTGGCTTGTCAGCAGGGCAAGGGGACGTTATCCGATAGAACCCTCCTGTTGAGCATGGGCGCCCCTGTTGAGCATAGGCACATGTCGGAACTGACGCTGAAGCTGCGAGTCTATGAAGGCATCAAGCAGCTCATCCTGTCCGGCAAGCTGCGGCCTGGCCAGAAACTGGCGGAGCGCGACCTGGGCGAAAGACTGAAGGTCAGCCGAACGCCGATTCGCGAAGCACTCGGCCGCCTCGTCCAGGACGGGCTGGTGGAGAGCCGGCCCCAGCGCGGACATTTCGTGCGCGAGGTCGATGCCAAGACGGTGGAAGACCTCTACGACCTGCGCGAGATGCTGGAGAAGCATGCGATCAAGCTCGCCATGCGGCGATTGAGCGAGGCCGATCTCGCCGAGCTGGAGCGCCTTGGCCGCCAGCTTCGCCGATTCGACGGCGACGGGAACCAGGGCGATGAGGAGCTGCGCGAAGGCCAGCGCATCCACGAGATCATCGCGCGCGCCTCGCGCAACGACCTGCTGTTCGAGATGCTGATGCGCCTCTACGACCGCCTGCAGATGTTCGTGTGGATCGATGCCTTCTATGCCGATGAGGCGCCGCTGACCCGGCGCGAGCATCAGGCGATCATCCGCGCGGCCCGCGGGCGCGACGAAAAGAAGCTGCTGAAACTGGTCGAGGCGCATCTGCGCCGTTCGAAGCAGAACGTGCTCCGGGTCCTGCAGGCGCGCCCCAGCCTCGTTATCTGAGGCTTCTTAGCGCCCAGCCAGCAGCCGGCCGAGTCCCGGGAAGTTGGCGGGACGTCCCGCCAGCTCCAGGCAGTGCCAAGCCAGCGCCTGGTTCGACGTCACCACCGGCAGGCCGGTCACGGACTCGAGGTCGGCAATGGCGCCGGCGATCCGGAGCGAGGTGCAGGAGACGAATATCGCCTCGGCCATCTTGCGATTGAGCTCCAGGATCCGGGCGCGAAGATCTGCCGCCGGATAATCGGTTATCTCGCGATCGATCGCGATGTCCAAACACTTCTCATCGACGATCTCCAGCCCGTGGCGGGTAAGGTGATCGGCGACCGCGCGATGGATCGCGAGTGGGTAGGGGGTCAAAAGCGCGATGCGCCGGACGCCAAGTCGGGCCAGCGCGCTGCGTGCCGCCGCAATCGGTGTCGTTGCGGGCACGCCGGGCAATACTGCTTGCAGGCTGTCAGCCACGGCCTTCTCGCCGACGATCACGGTGGCCGATGTGCAGCCATAGGCGGCAACGTCCACCTCATGCGCCAGCCCCATCCAGCGAACGGCCCGGCCGATGTCTGCCGTCGTCGCCACCAGGCTTTTGCCATCGAATTTATCCGAGGCTGAGACCCGTGCCAGATGCAGCTCTGCGCGCCGCCCGAACAGCAAGCCCATTTCGCCGCGAATGCCGTGGTCGCTGGCCAGAGCGATCAGCGCCACGCGCAAGGGTGCTGTCCGCTGCGCCGGTGCGGCATCGACCACGCTGCCCGGCGTGCGGCGGTTGGCCGTATCGGCTCGTTCGTTCATCGTCCGGTTTCTACCCTTGTTGCACGAGACTGTTCCCTGTACCGCGGCCAGCTTGACAAGCCCCAGCGCCAGAAGGCAAATGGTATACCAAAATGGATGCCAATAGACCATGACCTTGCGCCTGCGCATTGACGGCGAGCCGGCAGCGACGGCGCCTGCAGCAATTCCCTTTGCGGCGCGAGCCCAAAGCATCACAGGCTCGCTGATCGACAGCAGCATCGCCCTGTTGCAGCGCCAGACCCGTCCGGTGATCTCCTTTGCCATGGGCAGCCCCGCTGCAGACGCCATACCCACGGTGGCCATCGCGGCCATCGCGGCCACGATCCTGGGCGATGCGAAAGCCGAAGCCCTCAACTACGGCCCGACCGAGGGCGAAGCCTCGCTGCGCCAGGCCCTGTTGGCCTTCCTTGCCGACTGTGGCCAGCCGGTCAGCAGCGAGCGGCTGATGATCACCGCCGGCGGGACCCAGGGCCTCGATCTCGTCGCCAAGCTCTTCGTCGATCCCGACGACATCGTGATCGCGGAAGAGCCCAGCTATACCAACGGCACGGCCATTATTACCGGCTATCAGGGACACATCCTGCGCTGCCCCATGGACGATGCGGGTATGCAGGTCGAAAAACTGCCTGGCCTGATTGCCGCGGCCGATCGCAAGCCAAAGCTCGTCTATGTGATTCCCAATTCGCAGAATCCAGGCGGCACAACGCTCTCGCTCGAGCGCCGGCTGCTGCTGCTCGAGCTCGCGGCCAAGCATGAATTCCTGATTCTGGAAGACGATCCCTATGGCTTGCTCTATTTTGATCGCCCGCCGCCGGCAAGCCTGCTGAGCCTCGATGGCGGTAGGGGCCGTGTCATCGCGGTCAATACCTTCTCGAAGATCATGTCGCCGGGCCTGCGGGTCGGCTGGGTCGTGGCCCCGCCGCCTGTCATCGAGCGTATGATCGCAGCCAAGCAGGGGCTCGATACCTGCAGCAATCCGCTCGGCCAGCGCATCATCGCGGCCTTTCTTGCCGGCGGCCATATGGCGGCCCACCTCACCCATCTGCGTGATACCTATCGCCTGCGTCGCGATGCGATGCTGGAGGCGCTGGCCGGGGCGTTCGGCAGTCTCCAGGGCAGCCGCTGGTCGCGGCCCGATGGCGGCTTCTTCGTCTGGGTCGAGCTTCCGGGCAATATCGCCACCGACGCTCTGTTTGCCCTGGCGCTGGAGGAGGGTGTTGCCTTCATCCCGGGATCGGCCTTTGTTAGCAAGGATGGGCCGCGCAATGCGATGAGGCTATGCTTTGCCAATGCAAGTCCGGCGGAAATCTTCGATGGCATGGGCAGGCTGCACCGCGCCGTCGATCGTCTGCTCTGAACAGGAGGGTTGAAATAATGACGGCTCCACGAACGGGTGCGGCGCCGGCGCCATCGCCGGCGGAAAACCAAAGCAACATCGGCCTGCTCGATGACCGCGCGCGCGCCGCTATCGTCGCCCGCTACAAGGCACGCACCGGCGCTTCGCAGCAGGCCCATGAGCGGGCGCTCAAATCCCTGCCCGCGGGCGTCAACCGCAACATCGTCCACCAATCGCCCTATCCGATCTTCGTGCAGGCCGGGCGTGGGGCGCATCTGATCGATCTCGACGGCCAGCGTTATCTGGACCTGATCGGCAATTATACTTCGATGATCCTCGGCCATTCGCCGGCGGCCGTCGTGGCCGCCGCCCAGGCCCAGGTCGCCCGCGGCACAGCCTGGGCCGCCGCTTCGCCCGACGAGGCGGTGCTGGCCGAGATGATCCTGGCTCGCCAGGGCGCCAGCGATGGCCGGGTACGATTCACCGCCTCGGGAACCGAGGCGACCCTGATGGCGATCCGCGCGGCGCGCGCCTTCACCGGCCGGCCGCTCATCGCCAAGTTCGAGGGCGGCTACCACGGTCTCAACGACTACGCGATGGTGAGCCTCGCTCCGCCACTCGACGCGGCCGGCCCGGCTGACGCACCGAACAGCGTGCCTGCACCCGGCGTGCCGAAGGCCGTCAGCGATACCGTTGTGGTCTTGCCGTTCAACAATGCCGGCGCGGTGGAAGCGATCCTGCGCAAGCGCGGCAAGGAAATCGCCGGCGTCATCATCGAGCCGGTGATGGGCTCTACCGGAATTCTGGCGCCGCGGGCGGGATTCCTCGAAATGCTGCGCCGGGTGACGCAAGAACTCGGCATCGTGCTGATCTTCGACGAGGTGATCTCGTTCCGCCTCGCTTTTGGCGGCGCCCAGGAATATTTCGGCGTGCGGGCCGATCTGACCACACTGGGCAAGATTATCGGCGGCGGTTATCCCGTCGGCGCCGTGGCGGGCCGGGCGGACATCATGCGGATGTTCGATCCGACTCAGCCCAACACGGTGACCCTGTCGGGAACCTTCCACGCCAATCCGGTCGCGCTCGTCGCGGGAATCGAAACGCTGAAGGCGACGACGGCGGCGGCAATCGCCGATCTCAACCGCCGGGCCGCGCGGCTGCATGAGGATGTGACGCAACTCTTCGCACGCTGCCGCACCCCGCTGCAGCTTCATACCGTCGGCTCGCTGTTCAACATTCATGCCTGCGCGGGACCGGTCGAGGATTACCGCTCCGCTGCCCAGGGCAACAAGGAGCTGCTGAAATGGCTGCAGCTCGCTTTGCTGAACGAGGACGTGCTGCTTTCGCCGCGCGGCATGGGTTGTCTTTCCACGCCCATGACGGATGGCGATCTTGCCGGCTTTGTTGCCGCGCTTGAACGCGCCTTGGTCGCGGTCGGCGCGCTCGACGGGGATTAACATGCTGAGCAGCGTTGAAAACCGCGTCGTCGGCGATCTCGACGAGGAACAGGTCATCCGCCTGACGGCGGAGATGATCCGCAAGCCCAGCGTCAGCGGCGAGGAGAAGTCGGTCGTCGAACTGCTGGCGAATTTCCTCGCCGATCACGGCTTGCCCGTGGAAATTGACGAGGCAGCGCCTGGCCGGCCGAACCTGACCTGCCTCTGGGGCGCCGATGAGGGGCCGACGCTGCTGCTGACCGGCCATAGCGATACGGT
>DASXQK010000066.1:0-12008 GCA_036493015.1 Dongiaceae bacterium
CCTCTTCCAAAAGTTCCTCGACCATGATCCTGGGCTTCACGTCCTTGTAGAAAATCTCCCGCGAGTTCACGTAGTAATTGGTCCGCATCCAGCCATTGACCAGCCGCCTGGCGGCCACCTTGTCTAGCGTTTTCTTGTCTTCGACGAACTGGACCCAATGGGTGCCGTGATTGGGTTTGATGACGAATTTTTCAGGAAGACGGTCGAAGTCGATCTCTTCGAACCGGCTGTAGACGGCATAGAGCTTGGGCACGAAGGATTCGCCCAGCTTGCCAATGATGAACTCGCGCACCCACAGCTTGTCAGCCATCAGCCGGAAAATTTTCCGCTGATCGAAGAGTTTTCTGACGATGACCTTTTCGCCGAACAGAACCGGATGCGTGAAATCGGGGTCTCGGCCAAAGGCCTTTCGAAACGCCCGGCGGGAAAGATAGACGTCGAGGAAGCGCGCGCCGGCCGGGCTCAGCCCGATCAGCTTGTAAAGTTCCCACTTGGCTTTCACTGCGATCGGGGATCGCAGAATCACGGCTGATCGCGGCGGTAGAGCAGGAAATTGTCGCGGCTTCCCACCTGTTTCCAGCCATGGGCGGCGGGATCGTTACCCAACGCCTTCTGCACATACCAGGGCCAGTCGACGAACCAGTAGATCTTCTTCTGCGCCAGGTAATCCCAGAGATGGTCGCGATAGGCGAAGACTTCCGGATTCACCTTGCCGTCCATGTTCACCACATGGGGCCGGAAGAAGTTCAGGGTGCCGGCCTGGCCGGCGGCGACGGTATCGGAATCGGGGACCAGCGATTCCACCAGTTGCACCTGGTCCCAGAACATCATGTTGCCGTAGACGCCCAGGCCGAACCAGGCCAGCACCGCCAGCGCCAGCACAGGAAGCGCTGCCAGGGGCACCGCGCCCATGACCGCGCGCGGCTCGCGCCGGATGAACGAGGCTAGCCCGAGCCCCAGCCCCACGGTCACCGGTAGGGCGGCCGGTGCGAGATAGCGAGAATAAAACCAGAAGGCGAAGGACGAGAGCCAATACCACAGGCCCAGCGCCACCATCGCCGCCGCCAGGATCATCGCGAAGTCGCGGGTGGCGGTTGGCATGCGCCGATAGATACGCCACAGCACCCAGAGCGCGCCGATATAGACCGGCAGGCGGAGGAGATTGAGCCAGCCGCCTTCCCAATCGCCGCCGAAGAACCAGGGAAAGGCACCCATGAACAGGCCCCAGAGAAACCAGCCAAGACGAAACCCGTCCAGCGCCCAGGCCTGGGTCGCGGTGCCGCTGATCGGCATGATCGAGCCAAACCCCAAGACGTTATAAATCCACCAGGGCGAGGAGACGACAAGCGCCGCAGCGCCAATGACACAGGCTCGTGCGAACGCCGTCACCAGACCCCGCTTGCGCGAGCGGTAAAGTTCCCAAAGGGAGGCTGCCAGCACCACGAAACTCGCATCGATGCGCGCCAATACGGCAAGCCCCAGCAATCCGCCGAAGAGCGCCAGGCCCCGCCAGCTTTCCACCCGGCCCGATTGGTGAAAGCGCCATGCCGCGGCCAGCACGAACATCAAGAGGCCCGTTTCCAGCCCGTTGAAATGATGCAGGAACAGGTAACTCGCACCGAGATAGAGCAGGGCCGTCGATAGCGCCGCCGTCAGTTTGCGCCCCGGCTCACTCTCGCCTCGGCCCTCGGCCTCGCTGGCGATCCAGCCCAGCATCGCCGCCGTCCCCAGATAGAGCAGCCAATAGAAAAGCAGCACGAAGCGCAGTGCGAGAAGGTCGTTACCCCGGGCGATCGCGAACAGCCCCGCCTGGATGAAGGTCAGCAGCGGCTGGAAACCATTGGTGGGCGTGACGCCATCGATGGTGATGCCGTGGCCCGCCGCGATGTTGCGGGCGACCGCGAGGCTGTAATAGCCATCCTCGCTCAGCGGCTTCAGGAAGACGGTGGAATCCGGACGCAAGGCAAGGCTGAGGCCCGCCACCGCCAGCACGGCGATACCGGCAAGCAACCAACGGTCGAACCTGGCGGCGGGTAGCCTCAACACAGCGCCTCCCTGGCAAACGGTATCCCGATAGGGTCGGGCCGGGTTGCAGCCCTAGCGTATGTGCGCTGTTCGGCTTGCTCCGGCTTCTTGTCGCGGCGATCATGCCGCGAATCCGCCTGAGCGCCAACCATACCTTGGCGCCAAGAATGCCTTGCGGCCGCCAAACTTCCGCCGGATTTGCAGCCGATGGTCGCGGCGCCGTTGTTGAGGGGAATCATCATGCATAGCCGCCTGCTCGCTGCCGCCAGTCTTCTGGTTCTCGCGGCGATGGGACCTGTTCCGATATCTGTTATGGCTTGGGGCGCGGAACAGGATGCCACGCTGGGCGATCAGACCGGCGTTGCCGTCACCATCTACAACCAGGATCTGGCGCTGGTCCGCGACGTGCGGACCCTGACGCTGTCGGCGGGCGAGAACGATGTCGCCTTCGTCGATGTCAGCGGCCATATCCAGCCGCAAACCGCCCTGCTGAAATCGGCATCCGGCAAGCTCGACGTGCTGGAACAGGACTTCGATTTCGATCTGCTGACGCCCGCCAAGCTGCTGGAGAAGTCCGTCGGCCGCATGGTGCGCGTCATCGTCACCAACCCGGAAACGGGCAAGGAGACGGTGGAACAGGCCAAAGTCCTGAGCGTCGACGATGGCGTGGTCTTGCAGATCGGCGATCGCATCGAGACCGAGGTGCCGGGCCGCATCGTCTTTGCCGAGATCCCGCCGGACCTGCGCGCGCGGCCGACCCTGATAACGAAGATTGCCAGCGATACCGCCGGCAAGCTTCCCGTCGAGCTCGATTATCTGACCGGGGGCCTTTCCTGGGCGGCGGATTACGTCGCCGAGCTGTCGCCCGATGAACACAGCATCGAACTCAAGGGTTGGGTCACCCTTACCAATTCCAGCGGCACGACCTATCGCAACGCCCTGCTACAGCTCGTTGCCGGCAATGTGAACCGGGTGCAAAGCGCTCTCCAGGATCAGAAGCAGAAGACCATTGACGTGCTCGAAGAAGCGAAGCCGGCGCCGATGCAGGAGCAGGCGCTGTTCGAATACCACCTCTATACGCTAGGCCGACCCACCACCATCGCCGACAACCAGACCAAGCAGGTCGAACTGCTGACCGGGCATAGCATCCCGGTCACGAAGGAATACCGCTTCGAGAATGTCGCAGAATCCTTCAACGAGCAGATGGGCGAGGCGCCTCGAGTCAACGCCACCGTGCGGCTCAGTTTCATCAATGACGAGAAAAGCCGGTTGGGCATCCCGCTGCCCGGCGGCATTGTGCGGGTCTACAAGGCGGACAATGCCGGCCAGGCGATCTTCGTGGGCGAGGATTCCATCGATCACACGCCCAAGAACGAGACGGTGAAGCTGTCCCTGGGCCAGGCCTTCGACGTCACCGCGCGGGGCAAGCAGACCGATTTCGAGGATTTGGGCAGCGATCTCTACGAAAGCGCCTATGAGATCGAGTTCAAGAACGCCAAGAGCCAGCCGGTGACGATCACGTTGGCGCAGAGCATGCCCGGCGACTGGAAAGTGGTTCGCGAAAGCCAGGCCCATGAGAAGCCCGACGCCTCCACCGCGCTTTGGCACATTACGATTCCGGCCGAAGGTTCGGCCAAACTCACCTATCGCGTCCGCGTCAAATATTGAAAAATCGAGGGAGATTGATCATGCGTTCCAGATTGCTCGCCGCGGCCAGCCTGTTTGCGCTGAGCTTCGCGCTGCCCGGCTTCGTCCCCGCCTATGCCGACGAGGAACGCGTCGGGCTCGATGACCAGACCGCCGTCGCCGTCACCATCTATAACCAGGACCTGGCCCTGGTGCGCGATGCCCGCACCATGACGCTCATCAAGGGCGAGAACGATGTCGCCTTTATCGATGTCAGCGGCCATATCCAGCCTCAGACGGCCCTGCTGAAATCCACGGCCGGTAAGCTCGACGTGCTGGAGCAGAATTTCGATTTCGATCTGTTGACGCCGCAGAAGCTGCTGGAGAAATCAGTCGGCAGCATGGTGCGTGTCATCGTCACCGATCCCAAAACAGGCAAAGAGACGATCGAGCAGGCGAAGGTGTTGGGCGTGGCCGATGGCGTGGTGCTCCAGATCGGTGACCGTATCGAAACGTCGGCGCCGGGCCGCATCGTTTTCGCCGATGTGCCGCCCAATCTGCGCTCGCGCCCCACGCTAGTGACCAAGATCGAGAGCGACGCCGCCGGCAAGATTCCGGTTGAGCTCGATTATTTGACCGGCGGGCTCTCCTGGGCGGCGGACTATGTGGCCGAGCTATCGCCCGATGAGCATACGATCGAGCTCAAGGGCTGGGTGACGCTGACCAATGCCAGCGGCACCGCCTATCGCAATGCCAAACTCCAGCTGGTGGCGGGTGATGTGAACCGCGTGCGCCAGCAGATGGTGGCGGGGATGGCCACCACCGCCATGCCGATGGCGGCTGCCGCGCCGCCGCCGATGGCTGAACAGGCCATGTTCGAATATCACCTCTATACGCTGAACCGCACCACCACCATCGCCGATAACCAGACCAAGCAGGTCGAGTTGCTGACCGGCCATGGCGTGCCGGTGAACAAGGAATATCACTTCTACAACCTGGCGCCCGGCTGGAACTATCAGATGGGCGAGGCGCCGCGGGTCAATGCCAGCGTGCGGCTCAAATTCCTCAATACCGAGAAGAACAATCTCGGCCTTCCGCTGCCCGGCGGCACGGTGCGCGTCTATAAGGCCGACAATGCCGGCCAGGCGATCTTCGTGGGCGAGGATGCAATCCAGCACACGCCGAAGAACGAATATGTCGATCTCACCCTGGGCCAGGCCTTCGACGTGACCGCGCGCGGCAAGCAGACGGATTTCGAGAAGGTCGGCGACGAAATTTATGAGAGCGCCTATTCGATCGAGTTCAAGAACGCCAAGAGCGAGCCTGTGACGGTGATCCTGGCCCAGACGGTGCCGGGTGACTGGAAAATGCTGGAAGAAAGCCAGGCGAGCGAGAAGGCCGATTCCAGCACGGCGCTCTGGCATGTCACCATTCCCGCCCAGGGCTCGACCACGCTGACCTATCGGGTGCGAGTGAAGTATTAACGAAGCGAACGGCATCATCTTTCGATTAGACTGCCGCTGGCACCTGGCGGGTGGTGCCGCAGCAAGCGGATTCCGTGGGCGCGGGGGGAACAGGCGCCGGCGGGATTATTGTCGAAGGAGGGGGGAATGCCGGACACAACGCCTGATTCGAAGGGCTGGATCGACCTTCAGGCGACGTTGACGGAAGAGCTGGAATGCATACGCACCGGCACTGTCAGCGACGAAACCATGTCTCAGTCGAAGCGGGATTCCGAAAAGCGGCTGGCGGAGCACATCGCCCCCGGTCCTGACTTCTACCGCCGTCTTTTTGACGCAGAATTGTGGGGCCTTTGCCTCTCCGGCGGCGGTATTCGCAGCGCCACCTTTGCGCTGGGCGTCATCCAGCAGCTTGCCGCCGTAAAACTCCTGCAGCGCTTCAACTACCTCTCCACCGTATCGGGTGGCGGGTATATCGGCAGCTGGCTGTCGAGCTGGGCCAGCCGGGAACAAGGCGGCATCGACAGCGTTGTCGCGAAGCTCAACGCCGATGCCCAGGGCAAGAAGATCGAGGCCGATCCACTCTGGTATCTGCGCTCCTACACGTCCTATCTCAACCCGAAACTCGGGCTGCTCTCGGCGGATACCTGGACGCTGGTCGCAACCTATCTGCGCAATCTGCTGCTCAACTGGCTCATTCTCATTCCACTTATCTGGGCCGTGGTGCTGACGCCGAAATTCGGCTTGGCGCTGGCCAACCTTCCCTTTGGCGATACGGCACTCCCCTGGTTAACGCAGGACAGGCACCAGCTTTATGCCGCCTGCGGCGCCGGCATATTCGCCGGCCTCTGCCTCATCGCCGGTATGGCTTATGTCTTTTCCGTGCTCGTCGAGAAAGTGTCCGGGACCGCCGCGGTCCATCACGGGGTGAAGGTAAAGACCCAGAAGGAATTCCTGCTTCGCTGCCTTGCGCCGATTTTGCTCGCGGCTCTCTTCTTGCCGCTGGCCTGGGCGTGGTATCCGGACCCCCGACCCTCCGGCATGACGCTGCTTTTCATCATCATTGGCATTGCCGTGGCCTTGCGTGCGATAGCCATGCTTGTGGCCTGGGTCTTGCGGCGCGACGGCAATGGCCAACAGCCTGCCATTGACGCGCCAAAAGCCCTGAAATGGGCCGGCTTCGCATGGATCCTGATCGCAGCATTGCTCACCGGCGTGCTGGGTGGCGTGCTCGTCTGGACGCTTGCAACGGCTGTCTTTCCGGGTGTCGGTCCGGAGCTCGCCGTGCCCGGCCGGGATGCCATCGACGTGGCGGTCTACGTCTGTTTCGCGCCGCCGGTTCTGCTGCTCGCCATGCTGACAACCGAAGCGATCTTTGTCGGGCTGATCAGCCGCGAAACCGATGACGAAGATCGCGAATGGTGGGGCCGCGCTGGCGGCTGGCTGCTTATCGCAAGCCTGTTCTGGATGGTGTTGCGCGTATTGACGTTTTTCGGCCCGCTCTTGATCCACTGGCTGGAGGCGCAGGCTCCCGTGCTTGTCTCCGCGGTGGGCGGCATCTCCGGCGTGGTGACCGCCATCATCGGCTTCGGCATCGGCTCGCCATCCAACACGACCCGGCGCGGGCCGAAGACGATTGGCGACATCCTGCGCGGTGCCGTGTTGACCGTCTCCGCGGGCGTATTCATCTGCGCCCTGTTCTCTGGCCTGGCCCTGGCCGGTGACTGGCTGCTTCATTGGATCGCCACGGGCAACGCGGCGACGAACATTGTTTGTACGGCCACCGACTGGGCAAAATGGCGTGCCAATTGTGCCGTACCGGCGGCTGAACTCGAGCGGTCGGTCGGCCTTGGCTGGATCATTGGTGCGATCGTTGTTCTCGCCGCCATCGCCTTGTTCACCCAGGTCTTCATCAGCGTGAACAAGTTCTCGCTCCATGCCCTCTACCGGGCACGGCTGATCCGCGCCTATCTCGGCGCTTCGAATGCGAAGCGGGCGCCGAACTGGTTTACCGGCTTCGACCCCAAGGACAACCTCAATATCGGTGAAATGAATACGGGCGGCTCCAAGCGGTCAGGAGCCGGGACCAGTTCTGCACCACGCCGCCCCTTCCACATTCTGAACACGGCGCTCAATCTCGTGCATGGTGACGAGCTCGCCTGGCAGCAGCGCATGGCGGCGCCCATGTCCATCACGCCGCTCCATTGCGGCAATCGCGATCTCGGCTATCGCCGTTCGCGCGTCTATGGCCACTCGACAGGTATCTCTCTCGGCACTGCACTGACGATTTCGGGTGCAGCAGCCAGCCCGAACATGGGCTACCACTCCTCGCCCATCATCGGCCTGGTGATGACTCTATTCGACGTCCGTCTGGGTGCCTGGCTCGGCAATCCGGGAACGCCGGTGGGCGACCGCACCGCCGCCAGCGAAGGCCCGCTCTTCTCGGCCCTGTATCTGCTGTTCGAGGCGCTGGGCATGACCGATAGGCAGAAGCGCTATGTCTATCTGACCGATGGCGGGCATTTCGAAAATCTCGGGCTCTACGAACTTGTCCAGCGCCGCTGCAGGCTGATCGTCGTCAGCGATGCCGGTTGCGATCCCGGCTTCGAGTTCGAGGATCTGGGCAACGCCATCCGCAAGATCCGCATCGACCTCGGGATCGAGATCGAGATGGACAAGATCGACATGCATCCGCGCGCAGGCGCCGACGGTAACGGCACCGAGCCGATCGAGCTTGGCCGGTATTTCACCACCGGTACGATCCGCTACCCCGAACCCAAGGATCCCAAGCGGCCGGCGGGTGAAGACAACTGCCTGGCAGGGACGCTCATCTACATGAAGCCGGGCCTCTACGGCAGCGAACCGCGCGACATATTGAATTATGCCGCAACTCATCCCGAGTTCCCGCATGAACCGACATCCGACCAATGGTTCGATGAATCGCAGTATGAGAGCTATCGCCGCTTGGGCCGCTATGTGGCCAAGAAGCTGTTCGGCGGGCTGACGGAGGGCGCGACGATCGCACAGATCGCAGCCGCGGCGGCGCCGGCGCAAGAGGCGCAGGCCGCGCGAGAGGAAAAGGCCGCGATTGGGGCTGAATTGTCTTTGGGCATTCTACCGCCCGCCCGCGCCGACGCGGCTGTCCCGGCGCCGGGCATGGCGCCGCCGAAGATCATTCACCGCCGGCCGCCGCAAAAGTCCTGGTTCGCCCGGCGGCCCTATCGCTAGCTGCCTGGCACACCCTTCGTCGTCGAATATTCGAAGTGCAGCGCTTCGCCCGGATGGACGAGGGGGTGGATCGCATGGGCCGCCATGGCGGCCTCGCTGAAGCCGCAAAGGATCAGTTTCAGCTTGCCCGGATATGTCGCGATATCGCCGATAGCGAATATGCCGGGCAGGTTGGTGGCGCATGTTGCCGGCGCGGTCTGGATATGGTTGTGGTCGAGCTCGATGCCCCATTGGCCGATCGGCCCAAGATTCATCGCCAGGCCGAAGAAGGGCAGCAATACATCGGCCTCGATACTGCGTTCCTGGCCTTCCATGGTGGCGACGACGACGGCGGATAGGCGCCCGCCCGCGCCCTCCAGCCGGGCGAGCTGATAGGGCACCACCATCTCGATTTTGCCGGCCTCGGACAGCGCTTCCATGCGGGCCACGCTTTCCGGTGCGGCGCGGAATTTCGGCCGGCGATGAATCATGAAGACCTGGGCTGCCACCTCCGCCAGCGACAGCGCCCAATCCACCGCCGAATCGCCGCCCCCGGCGATGCAGATGCGCTTGCCCCGGAAATCTTCGCGCCGCTTCACCAGGTAAAAGATGTCGCGGCCTTCATATTGTTCGAGGCCTTCCAGCGGCGGCTTGTTGGGACCGAAGGCGCCGACGCCGGCAGCAATGATCACGGCGCGAGCGTCAATCTCGGTACCGTCGTCGAGCCCCAGATGCCAGCGCTCGCCGGCCGCCGTGAGGGTTTCGACGCGCCGGCCGAGGTGATAGACGGGATGGAAGGGTTCGGCCTGCTGCTCCAGCTTGCCGATCAGATCGGCCGCATCGATCGCGGAATATCCCGGAATGTCATAGATCGGCTTCTCGGGATAAAGCGCGGCGCATTGCCCGCCGGTCATGTCGAGCGCATCGACGACATGGCAATGCATCTTCAGCATGCCGCATTCGAAGACCGCAAAAAGCCCGACCGGCCCCGCGCCGATGATGCAGATATCCGTCTTGTGCCGTGCCGCTAGCGACATTCAAATCCCCGGACGTTTCGAGGGCGTAACATGGCGGGCAGGGGCCGGGTATGCAAGGCGGCCTCTGCCTTGCTGTCGGCTACTCGGCCTTCACCATCGGAAAGCGCGAGCGCGCCTCCAGCTCATAGATCGGCACGGTGTTGCGGATATAGGTGGCCCTGGCATCGAAAATCGGCTGATAATCCCAGGCCACGGCCTGCTCGCGGTTGATGCGGTTGAGGTAACGCCGGCGCCGCTGGCTTTCGATGACGGCGGTGCGGATGCCATCCAGGTTCCAGCCCCGGGCGACCTCCTGGCGCAAGGCAGCCACGCGCGCCGCCTGCTCCGGGGCCGCGGCGAGATTCTTCTTCTCCAGCGGATCGGCTGCCACATCATAGAGCTGGTCGGGATCCGTCGGGCAGTGGATGAACTTGTATGGCCCGCGGCGGATCATGATGGCCGGGGCACTGGCCCCTTCGCCGGTATATTCGCCGATCACGCCGTCATGGCCGTTTGCGCCGGAAAGATGCGGCACCAGCGAGTGGCCCTCGGTCACTACTTCTGCCGGCAGCTTGCCGCCATTGGCGAGTTCCACCAGCGTGGGCAGGATATCGATCTGCGAGACCGAGGCCGCGACACGCCGCGGCGCAAAGTGCTTGGGCGCATGCACGATCATCGGGATGCGCGCCGAGTTCTCGAACCAGCTCATCTTGAACCACAGGCCCCGCTCGCCCAGCATATCGCCGTGATCGGCAGTGACGATGGTGACGGTGTCGTCGGCGAATCCCGATTCCCGCAGCGTCTGCATAACGCCCGCGAAGCAATCGTCGATATAGCTTGCCGAGGCGTAATAGGCATGGCGCGCATTGCGCACCTGTTCCGGCGTGGGCGCCGGATCCTGCATGCCGATACCATTGATGAGGCGCTGGCTGTGCGGATCCATCAGCACATCGCCGATGGAAAGCTTCGGCATGTCGATCGCGTCGTGGCGATAGCGGTTCCAGTATTCCTTCCGCGCGAGATAGGGGTCATGGGGGCTGATGAGTGAAATGACGAGGCAGAAGGGGCGATCGGCATGGTCGGGTGATTGCGAATTGGGTGATTGCCGGGCGCGGGCGAGATCGAACAGATGGCGCTTGGCCTGGAAGATCACCTCATCGTCGAAATCGAGATAGGCCGAACGCGTGCAGATGCCGGCCTGGCGCACGACTTCCATGTTGTGAAACCAGTCGAGCTTCTTCTCCGGCTCGTCCCAATCGGGAACCCAGGCGAAGTCGGAAGGATAGACATCCGTGGTAAGCCTGCGACCGAAGCCATGCAACTGGTCGGGGCCGCAGAAATGCATCTTGCCCGCCAGCGTCGTGTCATAGCCCAGCGCCCAGAGATGATGGGCGAAGGTGGGGATTTCCGACATGAATTCCGCCGCGTTGTCCCAGGCGCCGATCCTGGTCGGCAACCGCCCCGACATGAAGCTGTAGCGGGCCGGCGCGCAGAGCGGATAGTTGCAATAGGCCGAATCGAAGACGACGGAGTCTTTCGCGAGCGCGGCCATCACCGGCATTTGGACGACCGGATGGCCATAGACCGGCATGAAATGCGGGGCCAGCTGGTCGAGCATGAAGATCACGAAATTGGGCTTGCGGGCGGTCATGACGGGCTGGTTCCTGAAGGGACGATCGAGGGGCTACTGATAGCGAAGGTCAGGCCAATAGCACAACAATACATCGCTTTTGCTTTGTGACGTCAGCGTTGGCCAACTTCGGCAGCGGCTCGCTCAGGAACCGGCAGCAGAATGTCATGACGCTTCGGCGTCTGTTCGCCTCGGGCTTGCATAGGAAAAGCACCCGCCTATGATTTGCGGCATAAAAACCTCAATTGTGGCGGCAGAACAATGAATAAGCCTTTCGGCCTTCCCGCCATGGATGCGGGACGGTTTACGCCTGAAGCGGAAAAATCCTTCACGCTTCCGGCTTCCTGGTACACGGATCCCGCCATCTACCGCGCCGAGCATGAGGCGATCTTCTATCGGACGTGGATCTATCAGTGCCACGTCAGCGATGTCGCCAAGTCCGGGGATTACCATGTCGGCCGGGTCGCAGATCAAAGCATCTTCATCATCCGCGACAAGGGGGGCGAGTTGCACGCCTTCTACAATGTGTGCAGCCACCGCGCCCATCCGCTGCTGCGCGGTCAGGGCAACACCTCGCTGATCGTCTGTCCTTATCATCAATGGTGCTATCAGTCGGACGGCTGCTTTCGCGGTGCCCGTGGTCGCCGGACCCTCGAGGACTGGATCCCCGAAAACGCCGATCTGAAGCCGATCCGGCTCGAGGATTACGGCGGATTCCTGTTCGTCAATCTCGACCCGCAAGCAAAGCCGTTGATAGAACAGGCGCCCAAGTTTATCGAGGACATGCGCCGGTGCTGTCCGCGGCTGGGCGATCTGGTGCGCGCGGAGCGATACGAGGTGGAGATCGCCGCCAACTGGAAGACCGTCATCGACAACAACCACGAATGCTATCACTGCGATGTCAACCACCCGACCCTGATGGAACTTGTCGACTACGACAACAAGGCGGTGTGGTCCGACGACGGAATCACCTTCAGCCATGAAATCGCGCGCAAGGATCTCGACAACGGCGCCTACAACCTCAAGGCGTCCGAGATTCAGCAG
>DASXQK010000067.1:0-8459 GCA_036493015.1 Dongiaceae bacterium
TCGATGCCAGGGCCGGGCTGATGCCGCTCGATTCCGCCTTCGCTGGCTGGCTGCGCAAATCCGGCAAGCCGGTGATTCTGGTCGCCAACAAGAGCGAAGGCCGGGGCGGTGAAGCCGGCCGCATGGAAGCCTCGCGCCTGGGCCTCGGCGATGCGATTGCGGTCTCCGCCGAACATGGCGAGGGGCTCGGCGATCTCTATGACGCGCTGGCACCGCTGGCCGCGGCCAAGGGCGAAGCGGCCCAAGAAGACGGCGCGATTCATGAGGGCGAGATCGAGGAGGATGACGAGCCGAAGGCTCTTCAGCTCGCCATCGTCGGCCGACCGAATGTGGGCAAGTCGACCCTGATCAACCAGCTGATCGGCGAAGAGAGGATGTTGACCGGGCCCGAGGCCGGTATCACCCGCGACGCCATCGCCATCGAATGGGAGCATCGCGGCCGTGCCATTCGATTGGTGGATACGGCGGGCCTGCGCCGCCGCGCCAAGGTCGTCGACAAGCTGGAATGGCTTTCAACCGCCGATACCCAGCGCGCGATCAAATATGCGCAAGTGGTCGTGCTGGTCCTCGATTCAACAGATCTGCTGGAAAAGCAGGACCTCGCCATTGCCCGCCAGGTGGAGGAGGAGGGCCGCGCGCTGCTGATCGCGGTCAACAAATGGGATCTGGTGGAGGATAAGCAGGCGGCGCTGAGGAAGCTTGCCGACCGGCTGGAGATCTCGTTGCCCCAGTGCCGCGGCCTCAAGGTGATCCCGCTTTCCGCGCGCACTGGGCGCGGGGTCGACAAGCTGCTGGATGCAGCCGTTGCACTGGAGAAACTCTGGAGCACGCGGATTACCACCAGCCCGCTGAACCGCTGGCTGCAGGTGATGGAAGACAGCCATCCGCCGCCGCTGGTCAAGGGCCGACGCCTCAAGCTGCGTTATATGACCCAGACAAAGAGCCGGCCGCCGACCTTCGCCCTCTTCTGCAACATTCCGCAGGAAATGCCGGATTCATATCTGCGCTATCTGGTGAACGGCATGCGCGAACGCTTCAAGCTGCCGGGCATTCCGATCCGCTTCGTGCTTCGCCGCAGCGAAAATCCTTATGCGGGGCGCAAACCTAAAAAAGACTGAGCAACGACGCGCTGGCCATGCTGCTCGCAAGCGGCTTCGGCCAGCTGCACGAACACCTCGACGACGGCATCGGGCGCCGGCACTGTCTTCGGGTCCTCGCCGGGAAAGGCTTGCGCACGCATGGCGGTGCGCAGCCGGCCGGGATCGACCAGGTTCACCTTGAGATTGGTCTGCTCCACCTCGCTGGCATAGATGCCGGCGAGCTGCTCGAGAGCCGCCTTCGCCACCGCATAAGCGCCCCAATAAGCGCGCGGCGCGTGGCCGGCCGACGAGGTCACGAAGATCGCGCGGCCCGAGGGGCTTGCGCGCAGAAGCGGGTCGAGGCTGCGGATCAGCCGCCAGTTTGCTGTGAGATTTACATCAAGAATACGCTGCCATTGCTTGATATCGATATGGGCCAGCGGCGAAAGATCGCCCAGCATCCCGGCATTGGCGACCAGCACATCCAGGCGCTTGTGGCGCTCGAAGATGGCGCCGCCCAGACGGTCGAGTGCCGCGAAATCGGTTAAGTCGAGGGGCACCAGCGTGGCATGGCCGCCGGCGGCCTGGACTGCGTCATCGGCCTCCTCGAGACCGCCGACGGTGCGTGCCACCAGGATCAGCTCGGCTCCTTCTTCGGCGAAGCGCTTGGCGATGGCCGCACCCAGACCGCGGGAGGCGCCGGTGACTAGCGCCACCCGGCCGAAAAGACGGCCGCTCACGCTTCTCAGGCTGTTTCCGCCAGCAGCGGCAACTGCGCCTGCGGCCCCATGCCCTGGTCGGTCAGGTTGATGGGATAATCGCCGGTGAAGCAGGCATCGCAATATTGCGGATTGCCGTTATTGCGTTCGCCATGGCCCATGGCGCGATAGAGCCCGTCGGTCGAGATGAAGGCCAGGCTATCGACGCCGATGATCCGCGCCATGGCCTCGACGTCGTTACTCGCCGCCAGCAGCTGGCTGCGGTCCGGCGTGTCGATGCCGTAAAAGCAGGAATACTTCGTCGGCGGGCTGGAGATGCGCATATGCACCTCGCGCGCGCCGGCGCCGCGCACCATCTCTACGATCTTACGGCTCGTCGTGCCGCGAACGATGCTGTCGTCGATCAGCACGACGCGCCGGCCGTCGATCATGGCGCGGTTGGCATTGTGCTTCAGTTTCACGCCCAGATGGCGGATATGGTCCGTCGGCTCGATGAAGGTCCGTCCGACATAGTGGTTGCGGATGATGCCGAGCTCGAAGGGGATGCGGGCTTCGGCGGCAAAACCGATGGCCGCCGGCACGCCGGAATCCGGCACCGGGATTACCACATCGGCCTGGACCGGCGATTCGCGGGCCAGTTCCGCGCCGATGCGTTTGCGCGCCTCATAGACGCTGGTGCCCTCCACGACGCTGTCGGGCCGGGCGAAGTAGATGTATTCGAAGACGCAGAAACGGTGCGGCGCGGGCGGGAAGGGGCGTAGCGAATGCACCCCGGAACTGTCGAGCACCACGAGTTCGCCCGGCTCGACTTCGCGCAGAAAATCGGCGCCGATGATATCCAGCGCGCAGGTTTCCGAGGTCAGGATATGGCCATCCCCCAGCTTGCCCAGCACCAGTGGGCGCACGCCGAGCGGATCGCGCACGCCGATCACCATGTCCTTGGCCAGTGCCACCAGCGAATAGGCGCCTTCGACCTGCTGCAGGGCATGGATCAGGCGATCGACCACGCTGCCGCGCAACTGGGTTGCCATCAGATGAGTGATGACTTCCGTATCGGTTGTGGATTGGAACAGCGAGCCGCGGCGCACGAGATCGCGATGCAGCTGGTGGGCGTTGGTCAGGTTGCCGTTATGGGCGAGGGCGAAGCCGCCGAACTCCAGTTCGGCATAGAGCGGCTGGACATTGCGCAAGGCAGTTTCGCCTGTGGTCGAATAGCGCACATGGCCGATGGCCGAGTTGCCCTTGAGCTTCGCCACCACCGATTCGCTGGAGAAATTGTCGGCGACATGGCCCTGGGCGCGGTGAGCGTTGAACTGCTGGCCGTCGAAGGCGACGATGCCGACGGCCTCTTGCCCGCGATGCTGGAGGGCGTGCAGGCCCAGTACGGTGCGGGCGGTGGCCTGTTCCACGCCGAAGATGCCGACAACGCCGCACTCCTCCTTCAGCTTGTCATCGTCGAAGGGGTTGGTGCGGATCGTCATGCCTATTGATTACTCTTGATGAGTTGATCGAGACCCTTGCGATCGGGGTTGTTATAGCCCGGATCGTTGGCGGGTGCAGTGTCTTTCGGCTGGTCCGGCGCCACGGCGGGAACCGTTTGGCCGGGGATCAGCTGTTGCGTCACCGCCTGTTCGACCTGCGCCTTGGCATCGGCGGCAGCCGCGGCACCCCTTTCCAGGGTGCCTTTGGGCAGCAACGCGTGCAGCAGCTCCGCGCCTTGTTCAACGTATCTAAGCGTTCGCGCGTTTTTTACAACGGCCGGCTGGTCTTCGGGATTGGGTTCAGCCCAGGCGAAGGCGAGATAGGCCAGGCAGACCAATACCATCCCACGCAACACGCCGAACAGCAGGCCGAGCGAGCGGTCGACCGCACCGAAACCGCTGCTGCGCACGTTGCGGGCGACCATATGGCTGATGGCCGCGCAGAAGATTAGCGTGACGATGAATATCGTCGTGCCGGTTATGACCTGAGCCACCAGAAGCGATTTGATATACATCTGCGCGACGCCTGTCAGATGGGGCAGGCCATAGATGGTCGCCAGCGCCGCCACCACCCAGGCGCCGATGGAAAGGACCTCGCGCACCAGCCCGCGGCTGAAGGCGAGCAAAGCCGAAATCAGGATCACCCCGAAAACGCCGAGATCGACGAGATTCAGGGGAAGATTGCTCATTCTGGCCTAATCCGCGCGGGAGCCGCGGGAGAGCCGCTCGACCAGTTTGGACAGATGGTCGATAGGATGAAGCTGCATGGCGCTGTTCGCCGGTGCCTTGCGGCGATTTCCTAGCGGGGGAATCAAGGCGTCGCTGAAGCCCAATTTTTCCGCCTCCCTCAGGCGCTGCTCGATCTGGCCGACCGCGCGAACCTCGCCGCCCAGACCGATCTCCCCAAACACAACCATGCCGGCGGGAACGGGCCGATCGAGCCGGGATGAGACGAGCGCTGCCGCCACGGCGAGATCGGCGGCCGGCTCGCCGATTCGCAAGCCCCCGGCGACGTTCAGATACACATCATACCCCCCGAGGGCAAGGCCGCAGCGCGCCTCCAGAACCGCCAGCACCATGGCAAGACGCGCCTGATCCCAGCCCACCACAGCGCGCCGCGGGGTTCCGGGCGGCGAGGGGGCAAGCAAGGCCTGGATCTCCACCAGCATCGGCCGGCTGCCCTCGATTCCCGCAAAGACCACGGCACCGCTGACCTCGCCATGGCGTTCGGCCAGGAACAGCGCCGAGGGGTTGGGGACTTCGGCCAGGCCGGAATCGGTCATCTCGAAGACGCCGATCTCGTTTGCGGGGCCGAAGCGGTTCTTGACGGCGCGCAGGATGCGAAACTGGTGGGTGCGCTCGCCTTCGAAATAGAGAACGGTATCGACCATGTGCTCCAGCACCCGGGGGCCGGCGATCATGCCTTCCTTGGTGACATGGCCCACCAGCAACAGGCTGAAGCCGCGGCCCTTGGCCAGGCGGATCAGCTCGGCGGCACTGGCGCGCACCTGGGCCACCGTGCCGGGTGCGGAATCCAGATTGTCGACATACATGGTCTGGATCGAATCGATGATCACCATTTCGGGCGGAGTTCCGCTCTCCAGCGTGGCGACGATGTCGCGCAGCGACGTGGCGGAAGCCAGTTGCACCGGCGCTGCGTCCAGGCCCATGCGCCGCGCGCGCATCCGGACCTGCTCGATCGATTCCTCGCCGGAGATATAGATCGTGCCGGCCGCGGCACCTTTGCCGCCCCCTGTGCTCTTGCCAATGGCGGCCGCAACCTGAAGGACCAGGGTCGATTTGCCGATGCCGGGATCGCCGCCGATCAGCAGCGCCGAGCCTTTGACCAGGCCGCCCCCCACCACGCGGTCGAATTCGCCGATGGCGCTTGCCCGGCGAAGCTCGGCCGGCGTCTCGCCGGCAAGCGTCTGCAGGTCGATGGAACGGCCGCGCTTTCCCGTCAGCCCCTTGGGCGCGCTTTCGCGCTGGCCCTCTTCGACGATGGTGTTCCATTCTCCGCAATTCTCGCAGCGGCCGCTCCAGCGGGGATAGCTGGTGCCGCAGGCCTGGCAGACGAAGCGGGCGGCCGGTTTGGCCATCGCTGGACTGCCGCCTAGAGTGGGCGAACGGGCATGACGATGGGCCCTTCGGCCCGCCCGTGGATGAACTGCTCGACATAGGCATTGCCGGAGCGGTCGATATCGGCCGCCGGGCCGCTCCAGATGATCTGGCCTTCGTAGATCATGGCGATACGATCGGCGATGTGGCGGGCGCTCACCATGTCATGCGTGATGGAAACAGCGGTGGCGCCCAGTTCGCGCACGCATTTGACGATCAGCTTGTTGATGACGTCGCTCATGATGGGATCGAGACCGGTCGTGGGTTCGTCGAAGAAGATGATCTCCGGTTCGCGCGCAATCGCGCGAGCCAGCGCCACTCTCTTCTGCATGCCGCCGGACAGTTCCGAGGGGTAGAGCTCGCTCACCTGGTCATCGAGGCCCACGGCGGCGAGCTTGCGCAGCGCCACTTCCTTGGCAGCGCCCCGCGCCATGCGGTCGCCCTGGATCAGGCCGAAGGCCACATTCTCCCAGACGCGCAGGCTGTCGAACAAGGCAGCGCCCTGGAACAGCATGCCGAATTTGGCCCGCACCCTTTCGCGCCCGCGGCGCGAGAGGTTTACCGCTTCTTCCTGGTCGATGCGGATGCTGCCGCCCTCGGGGCGCATCAGACCCAGAATGCACTTCAGCAGCACGGATTTGCCCGAGCCCGAGCCGCCGAT
This sequence comes from Dongiaceae bacterium, assembly GCA_036493015.1. GTDB lineage: Bacteria > Pseudomonadota > Alphaproteobacteria > Dongiales > Dongiaceae > DASXQK01. The sequence continues at coordinate 6,059 of DASXQK010000067.1, forward strand.
AACGACGACGGATTCGCCGGTGCCGACGGAAAGATCGACGCCGCGCAGCACTTTTTTCTGCCCGAAGGACTTGTCGAGGCCCGAAATTTCGATCTTCGGCGCGTTGTTCGTCTTTGCCGGAGCGTTCATCGGGAAAAGAAGGCCTCGGTCAGGAAGTAGTTGCAAACCAGGATCAGTATCGAGGCGCTGACCACCGCGTTGGTGGTGGCGGCACCCACGCCCTGGGCGCCGCCGCGCGAATGATAGCCGTGATAGCAGCCCATCAGTGCCACAACGAAGCCGAACACTGCGGCCTTGGTCAGACCCGAAACCACGTCGAGGGTGGTGAGGAAATCGACCGTATGCTTCACATAGGCCGAGGAATTGAACCCAAGCTTGTATACCGCGATCACGTAGCCGCCGAAGACGCCGATGACATCGGCGACGGCCACCAGCAAGGGCAGGCTGATCAAGCCGGCGATCAGCCGCGGCACCACCAGGTATTTGAGCGGATTGGTCGAAAGGGTGCTGAGGGCATCGATCTGTTCGGTTACCCGCATGGTGCCGAGCTCGGCCGCCATGGCGGCACCCACGCGGCCCGCCACCATCAGCCCGGCCAGGACGGGCCCAAGCTCGCGGGTCAACGAGACGACGACGATATTGGGGATGGCGGATTCGGCGCTGAAGCGGCTGAAGCCGGTATAGCTCTGCAGCACCAGCACCATGCCGGTGAAGATCGCGGTCAATCCGACGACAGGCAGGGAGTAATAGCCGACATCGATCAGTTGGCGGCCGATCATGCGCAGGTAGAAGGGGCGGCGAAACATCCCCGACAGGGATTCGCTGGCGAAGATGACGATGCGGCCCGTCACCTCGAGCATGGCCAGCAAGGTGTGGCCGATGGGCTGCAGGAAGTTGGTCATGCCGGTTCAGGCACCCCCGACATAGACGCGGCGATAGCGCGGCCCCAGGCTGGTCAGGATTTCATAGCCGTTTGTCTCGGCGAAGGTGGCCAGCTCGTCGGGTGACTGTTTCGCGCCCAGAACCTGGACAATCGTGCCGGGCCCGGCTTCGTCTTCGGCCAGCGCACTCACATCGAGGGTGATCAAATCCATGGAGATACGCCCCACGATGGGAATCCGCTGCTCGCCGATGAAGACAAAGGCACGATTGCCGAGCCGGCGCATGAAGCCGTCGGCATAACCAATCCCCACGGTGGCGATTCTGCCTGGCTTCCGTACAAGATGGGTCGCACCATAACCAACGCTCATGCCAGCGTCAACGCGACGGGTCTGCAGGATTTTTCCTTCAAGTCTAACGGCTTGGCGCATCGGGTTCGGCTGATTTATCAGGGGATTCAAGCCGTAGATGGAAGCGCCCGGCCGCACCATCTGAAAATGGAAATCCGGCCCCAGGAATATGCCGGAGGAGGCGGCGAGGCTTTGCGGTTTTGCCGAAAGCCCAAGATGCTGGACGGCGGTGCTGAAGTTCGCCAGTTGCTGGCGGTTGAGCGGGTTATCCTGCTCTTCCGACACGATCAGATGGCTCATGACCAGCGTGAGATCGATTCCCGCCAGCAAGGCCGGCTGGGCGGCCAGCGCCGCTACATCGTCGGGGCCCAGACCCAGCCGGTTAAGACCGCTATCAATATGGAGTGCCGCCGGCTGGCCTTGGCCAGATGCCGCCCAATTCTGGACGTCCGGGAGGCTCTTGAGCGAAGGCCGCAGGCGGTGTGCCAGGAACAGCGACGCGGTCCCGAGCGGCAGGCCGTTCAATATGTATATGTCGGCGGAAGGCTGGACCCGGCGCAACGCCACCCCTTCTTCCGGCGTGGCGACGAAAAAGGTTTTGGCGCCGGCGGCGGCAAGGGAGCGGGCGACCGCCTCCATCCCCAGCCCATAGGCATTGGCCTTCACGGCGGCAGCCGGCTCGGCGCCCTTCGCCATCGCGGCAAGCTTGCGCCAATTATCGACCACCACGCCCAGGTCGATCGTCAGGACCGGGCGGCTATCGGTTTCGAAATTCTCGGACATGCTTGGAAATCAGCATCCCGCCACGGTCGCGGCGGGCCCTCCCTTATCGTCATTGGCGGCAGAGGGTGCCGCAAAACGCGCCCAGCCGCCAGTGTCGGCGCAACGCCGTTATGCGGTGGATCGGCTTTGACGGGCTAAAACCGGCGCGCCTAATTTATGTCTGTCGCTTCGCGAGGACTGTTCTGCGATTTCTGGCGCCAATGGTTCAAATGCGATTGCTCCCCTTGGGTCCGCATCGGCGGCTCGTGCATGGAGACCTTTCATGATCGAGCTCCAGATCAATGGCCAGACACACAGTGTCGACGTGACGCCCGACACGCCCCTGCTATGGGTTCTGCGTGACGTCCTGGGCATGACCGGCACGAAGTTCGGCTGCGGGATTGCACAGT